>NZ_CALXRN010000129.1 GCF_944390595.1 uncultured Brachyspira sp.
ATAATTATACTGTTTCTTGTAAAAAATAATCGATTAACTTTTGACATAATATAAAATTTTTAGTATATTATATCAGCTATAAAATTACGGAGTTATATATTTTTATATGAAAAAAGAAAAGAATGAAGAAGCTGTAAGACTTGTAAAGGTTATACTCGAATCCGGTTTTGCAAGCAGAAGAAACTGCGAAAAGGCTATAATGTCCGGCAGAGTGAGAGTGAATAATCAGGTAATATTGGATCCTGCATACAGAGTAAAAGAAGAAGATAGTGTTTCTATTGATAGGAATTTAATAAACAGACAAACTAAAAGATATATGGCATTATATAAGCCTATAGGAGTTGTAAGCACTACAAAGTATTTACCTGGAAGAAGAATAATTACAGAGTTTTTTAAGGGTATAAAGGAAAGATTATTCTATGCTGGAAGACTTGACTCAGAATCAAGAGGAATAATGATAATAACAAACGACGGAGAGTTTGCAAATATTATTACACATCCTTCTTATGAGATATTAAAAGTTTATGATGTTACAGTTAATGGAAAAATAGATTCTGAAAAGCTATTTGAGGCAAGTAAAGGTATTACTATAAAAAATGTAACTTATTCTCCTTTCAAATTTAAAATACTTTCTAAGGGAAGAATACAAAGCAAGATACGCCTTACTATTAATGAAGGTAAAAACAGAGAAATTAGAAAAATTTTTGATCATTTAGGTTATAAAGTTATTGATTTGGAGAGAATATCCGTTGGATGCGTAAGCAAGTATAATGAAATATCTGGTACCCTAGAAGCCGGACATATTAGGGACTTAACAGAAGAAGAAATAGCATTCTTTTTTAAACAAAAAGATAAAAAATTAAAAGATATAGAAAATATATTTGCTGATGTTGAAAAATATAATAATATTTCAGAAGAAGAAATTGATATTGAAGAAGAGATAACAATTAAAGATGATAAGCCTGTAAAAAAGCATGATAAGTCAAAATGGGCAAAAGCAAAACCTAAGAAAAAAAGATTAACTTCCGGAAAATTGAAAACATATAAAGGTAAATCTTCAACAGAAAAAAAGTCTGATAAATTAACAAAAAAGAATAAAATTGAAATAACTAATAAAAATATAAAAAAGACTAGCAAAAAAAGATGATTTTTTTATATTTTTTTGATAGTATTTAGTTTTTCAATTTCTTTTGGTATTGATTTTATTTGATTGCTGTTTATTGTTATTTCTTCTAGCTTTTGCAGGTTTTGTATATCTTTACTGATTTTTTTTATTTTATTGAATGATATGTCTATGAACCTAAGGTTGTATAAATAAAATATTTCTTTTGGTAAATAATTAATATTACAGCTGCTTATATCAAGTTCTTTCAATTTGATAAGTTTATGAATATTTTTATCTATTTTATGAATATAGTTATTAGAAATATTTAAATATTCCAAATTACTTAAATTATAAATCTCTATGGGAAGTTTTTTTATTCTATTGGCTGAAATATCAAGTTTTTTTAATTTTTTCAAATTGGATATTTCTTTTGGTATTTTTTCAATATTATTTAAAGATAAATACATGCTTTCTATATTTGTAAGCTTAAAAAATTCATTTGGTATATAATCTATATCTAAATTGCTTAAATTAATTTCTTTAATGTTAGAAATTTCCTCTTTGCTCATATTTGCTATATCATAAGCATCTTTTTCAATTGACCATTTAATTATTTTTTTAAAATCTGTATCACTAAAGCTCATAATCAAACACCTTTTAATATATTTATATATTAAAATATAATTATGACAAAAAATGACGTAAAAATACATATTTTTATAAATATTTGTATTTTTTATTATTTGTATATTATAACATATAAAAGATTAAATATTATCAGAATATAAAAATTCTTTGAAATAATCCGGATAATCTATTTCAAATTTCATCATTTGTCCGCTGATAGGATGTTTAAACTCTATTTCTTTAGCTACAAGCATTAATCCTTTATATTTATTAGAGCTTTTTGAATATATTTTATCTCCTGCAACCGGAAAGCCTTTGTATGAAGAATGTACTCTTATTTGATGAGTTCTGCCTGTTTTAAGATTTATTTCTATTAGGGTATGATTTTTAAATCTTTTAATAACTTTTATATAGGTTAGGGCGTCTTTACCGTCTTCTCTAACAGTCATTTTTTTCCTATAAACAGGATGTCTTCCTATAGGTAAATTTATCTCTAAAAAATTTTCTTTTAATACGGATATTACTACTGCATGATATATCTTTTTTATAGTCCTGTCTTTGAATTGTTCTTGTATTTTTGCAACTATATCAGCATTCTTTCCAATAATCATAAGTCCGGAAGTATCCTTATCCAGTCTATGTATAATACCTGCCCGGCTTTTATTTCCTAAAAAAACAAAATCTTTTATATGATAAAGCAAGCCATTTACCAAAGTACCATTCATCTCTGATGATGAGCAATGAACACTCATATTTGCAGGCTTATTTATTATTAGAAGATGTTTATCTTCATAAACTATATCTAAATCAATATTCTCTGGTGTAGGACTTTCTATATCTGTTTCATCATCATCAATATTATCTAAATTAATTGTAATTTTATCATTAAGTTTTAATGAATATGATAATTTTTTTTCAGAATCATTTACCATTATAGAAGACATGTAATTTTTTACTTGGCTTCTTGTAATATTCATCTTATCGCTTATAAATATATCTAATCTTTTACCTGTATCTTTTTCTGTAATAATAAATGACTTTGCAGTATTGTTATCATTCATATTTTTTAATTATTTTCTTCGATATTAGTTTTTTTCTTTTTATCAAAATCTTCTTTGAATATGAATACTCCTATTGCTATTATACATATACCTATTGTAATAGAAGCATCGGCTATATTATAATTATAAGGGAATCTAATAGTTTCATTAAATCCCATGCTTATAAAATCTGTTACATACCCTCTCATAATTCTATCAACCAGATTTCCCATAGCTCCTCCTAGAACCATAGTAAAACCTATCATAGATAATCTCTGTTTTTTTACATTTATTGAAATCATTATAAAAAAAACTATAATCATAGCAGCAAATACAACCACTTTTAATAATTCCGGTATTATATGCTTTATAGTTTCAGGCACATTGTTAAGAAATCCGAATGATACTCCGTAATTTCTTGTATATATAAATATTAATATATCTCCTATAACTCTCTTTATTACAATTTCCTGCAAATACTTATCTATAAAATATTTTGATACTGTGTCAGCTATAAATATCAATACAGCTATTATAAAATATATTTTCTTTTCTTTAATTTCTTCTAATACTTTATTAAATTTTATCATGTTTTATTGTTCTCTATTTTTAGTTTTTATTTTAATTTGAAATCATAATTTATATTAATAAAAATTACAAGCATAATTTATAAAATTGTTGCTTTTAATATTTAAGTATTATATAATAACAAAAATAAAAATCTAAGAGTAAATGGTAACAAATTATGAAAAAAATCAATTTATGTTTATTAGGTGCCTCCGGTGCCGTTGGTCAAGAGATGCTTAAGGTATTAGAAGAAAAAAATTTTCCTATTGAAAACTTGAGATTATTGGGAAACAGTTCAGCAGGTCAAAAAGTTTCTTTTAAAGGTCAGGATTATACTATTGAAAAAGTTTCTAAAGATTCTTTTAAAGATATGGATATTACATTAGTTGCAGTTGGTGCAGATGAGAGTAAAAAATATTCTCCATTGGCAGCAGCAGCAGGAAGTATAGTTATAGATAACAGCAGTGCTTTTAGAATGGATAAAGATGTTCCTTTAGTAGTTCCTGAAGTAAATCCAGAAGATATAGTTAATAGAAAAAAAGGAATAATAGCTAATCCTAACTGTTCTACAATAATAGCTTTAGTGGTATTAGCACCATTGCATAAGTATGGAAAAATTACCCGTGTTATAGCTTCTACTTATCAGGCTGTTTCAGGTGCTGGAAAAGCAGGTATGGATGAATTAAAAGAACAAATTAAAGATCTTAGTCAAGGTAAAAAACCAACTTCAAAAACATTCCCATATCAGATAGCATACAATTTGATACCTCGTATAGATTCTTTTGACGAAAAAAATTGGTATACTAAAGAAGAATTGAAAATGACTAATGAAACAAGAAAAATGCTTCATGATCCTAAAATAGCTATAAGCTGTACTTGTGTAAGAGTTCCTGTTGAAAGAAGTCATAGTGAATCTATAACAGTAGAAACACAAAAGAAAATTTCTGCTAAAAAGGCAAGAGAATTATTAGAAAAAGCAGATGGAGTTAAAGTTGTAGATAATCCTCTTAAAGAAAAATATCCTATGCCTTTAGATACTTCAAATCAGGATTTAGTATTTGTAGGAAGAATAAGAGATGATATAAGTGCTAAAAACTCTTTAACATTCTGGTGTGCAGGCGACCAAGTTAGAAAAGGTGCTGCTACAAATGCTGTTCAAATAGCTGAATTAGTATTAAAAGAATTAGAAGCAAAAGAAAAATCAAAAGATTCTAAAAAAGTTAAAGACACTAAAAAAACAGCTTCATCAGCAAAAAAGGCTACAAGAAAGCCTTGTGTTAGAAAAACAACAAAAAAATAATAATAATTTTTTATAGAAATTGTAAAGGAGCCCTAATTTAAAATAGGCTCCTTTTTTTATAGTTGATATTGAAAAAAATATAACTTGTACTATACTAGAAAATAATTTAATTTTTTAATAAATGAAGGATTTTAATATGACAATTCAAGAAGAATATTTTTCTAATTTATCCAAAGTATTAAAAGAAAAGTTTAACAATAAAGGTTTTGCATTTGATAGTTTTTCAAATAAAGATGAAGCTAAAAAGTTTATTATGTCTCTTATAAAACAAGATGATGTAATAACTTTTGGAGGAAGTACATCTGTTAATCAAATGGGGATACTTGAAGATTTAAAAAGCTATAAAAATTTTATTGATAGAAACAATAAAGATATAAAATCAGAGGCTGAATTAAAAGCTTTCAGCAGCGATGTTTATTTCTGTTCCGCTAATGCTGTAACAAAAAATGGAGATATAATAGCTATAGATGGAAGCGGAAATAGGGTAGCTGCTATTATTTACGGACCTAAGAAAGTATTTTTGGTTGTTGGAAGAAATAAGGTATGCAATAATGAAAAGGATGCTTTGAAGAGGGCTAAAGATGTTGCTGCAGCTGAAAATTCTATAAGATTTAAAATGGATAATCCTTGCTGTGTTAATGAAATGATTTGTAATGATAACTGCGATATAGATAAAAGATTATGTGCTTATACTGTTATTATTAATAAATGTCATATAAAAGATAGAATACATATAATATTCATAGATGAGGAATTGGGATTTTAAAAATTAAGTTTTTTATAAAATATTTAAAGTTATCAATCAATTGATAACTTTAAATATTCTCTTTTAATATGATATTTGATTTTTATATTTTTCAAATAAAGTACCTGAAAAATCTGTACTTTCTATAGCTTCTTTTAATCCTGATAAATCAACATTATATTCATCTCCGTAATTATTCGGTCTTATAGTCATGTTTGTATTTTTTAATAATTTATTAAAAAAATCTACAGTTTCTTGTTCCTGAACTAATCCGAATGAAGGAGAAATAGTAAATAGTATATCAAAATTATCTTTTGATGATCTCATTGCAGGCTCTACAGAGTAATAGTCTGAATTATTAAATTTATACTGTACTATAGGTTTATTTTCATCTATATCATCTTTATACCATGTTAAAGTTATATTAAATTGATTAGTTCTTGAAGCTATATAAATTTCAAGATTTTGATCGACTTCAAGTGATATTGTAACTGTTTTTGCATCAGTATTATCATAAGTTATGGTTCTCACTTTCCATTTATCATAGTATTTGGTTACCGCTGCCGGAAATAATTGCATGCTGAATATAAATAATATTATAAATATAAATTTTTTCATCTTGTGAACCTCATCATACATGTTATTATATATTTTCGTTTGTTTTTGTCAAAGTATTAGTATAATAATTTTTTTATGCTGTTATACCAATTTATTATATATTTTTTAAAGTCTTCGTATTTTATTCTTTCTTTTTCCATTTCATCCATATGCCATGGAGTAATCATATTCCCTAACTCTTTTATTCCATTTATATTATTATTTTTAACGTTTTCCATGAATGTTTCTATCTTTTTTATAAGTTCTTCTTTATTAACATTTTCTATTATATAATTATTTATTTTTATATTATTTTTATTATATTCTCTTCTATCTTCAAAATTATATATTTTAACATTGTTTATTTTAGCAGATTCTTTTGTTAAAGTAAATATATCTATTGTATTAATAAGTTCCTGCACTAAAGCTTCAAAATGCATTTTATAACTCATTAAAGATGAAGATGTATTTCTATAAATTCCGTCATAACATTCCTGTTTTTGATTATCATTAAGGCGTTTATATTTTAGAGTTTCAAATGTTTTTATTTTATTGCTGTTAATTAAATCTAATGCTATAGCATTTGAATATAATGAATGGCTTTTATCATTCAAATGACAGAAATCGCATCCGGCAAGAAGTATATATTTAGGATTAAGCATATAAGCTATTCTCAATGCCGGCATTATAACGCTTCCTTCCATATAGAAATAAATATTATTGTTTTCATTACTGTCATCTGTGTTATATAAAATTTTCTCTAAACTTTCATCATGTGAAAAATAAAATATTCTTTCATCTTCAATATCGGTTAAAGGAAAAGGGTAGGCACTATGTGTTGTAAATATTTTTGTGTCTTTATTTTCTTCTTTTGTAAGATTCATTATATGTATTGATGAATAAAATCCTCCGTCTGTTGATACCACAGCATCAGGTTTTATATTATTATTTATTAATGTATTAAAAGCATGCGACAAAACAATAGTAAAATGAGTTTTTGATAATTCTTTTATTTTGTCTATATAATTGTCTATAGAAGCACCTGCTGAAACCAGTAGTAAAGGCACTTCTTTTTTTAGTATATTATGATATGTTTTTATAGAGTATCCTCTATTGAAATGCATATTATATAATATATTACGCGACCATATAGGAGCAAAATAGTAATTTGATGTTAAAGACATTAATTTTTCTTTTATACTATTTGCTAAATATATATTAATATTATCATAATATTCGGATGTTTCTTTATCAATATTTGAAGCTCTTACATGCCTTATATATACTATTTTTTTTGTATCAGTATCATTCATATAAAAGTTAAAAAATGATAATATATTTTCTATATCTTCATTGAGAATTATTATTATATTTTCTGGATTTTTGATTTCAATATTTTCTAAAATAAGTTTAACAATTTCAACATCTTTTTCTATTATTATAGCTTTGTTATTTTCATTAAGAGATAAAAAATATTCTATATGATAAAAAGAAGCTATAGATAGAAATATTCCTATATGTACATTATTGTCTTTTATAAATTGTTCTATTAATCTTTTAGCCTCATCAATAGGGGCATAAGTTGATGTTAATGGTTTATTATTAAATAATATACTTATTAAATTATTCTTGGTTAATTTAATTTTATATTTTTCGCTGCTTCCTGTATAATCTTTTAATTTATTTACAGCTCTAAAGTTATACTTATTTTTCTGCAGTTTTTTTATATTATTATTGAAAATATTATCGTTCATTTCCGTAGCTCTAGTATATTAGAATATACCATATTTTTCTATAAGTTCGTATATAGAATCTTCATCATCTTTGAGTTTATTATATATAATCAATTCGGGTCTATATTCAAAATGTATAGTATCATAATTATGCCATTTTCCGCCCCATATAAAGCCGTACTTCTCAAATACTTTTACAACTTCTTTAGGAGGATGCCATCTTTTATCATAAGGCACAGCATACCAAGCCTTATTATTAACTCTAGTCCAAACCCAATATATCTGCTTACCGTAATTTTTTTTAGGTAAAGTATCAAAAGCAACTCCGTAACTATGATAGCTTCTGCTTGCACTTTTTGATATTATTTTCCATACATATCCGCTGACAATTTTTAAAGAATCCAAAAACTCATCAACTTCTTTGTTTGTTTGAGCAATAAGTTTAACTTCCATGCTTACATTTGAAAGAGGCTCATAAACATAATCATGTACTCTTACTCTATGTCCCAAAATACTTACAGTATTTATATGCTTAATCATATTTCTTTCAGTTGTGCCGTCATATAAAGTATCTAAAAATTTATTATTTATATATTTGCTGTTGTTTACCCTTCTTTTATAATAATCTTCAAGTTCTTTTGTTCTTTCAGGTGTTTCTTTCTGTAATTCAGGAAGTCTGTCTATAGGATATGAATAAAAACCAAAAGGTATATAATTGTCCTGATTTGTCATATCTTCATCTGTTAATAATTTACCATTAGCCCAATTAAACCATATTCCGTCTAAATAAAATCCTAATTCACGGTTTTTTATCATAGGAGGAGATATTCTATTTGAATAAGCTAAATGCAATGATATAGTTTCTATAGCCCCAGGTCTTATTATCATATCTCTTCTTATTCTTGCTTTTTCTTCTTCTATTTTTTTCTGTTCTATGTCAAGTGCTATATTAGGAAGTATGCTTACTGTGTTATTCATGTATATGACGCCTACAGCAGTTATTGAAGATACTACTACACTTATTAATATTATGATTATGAGCTTATATTTGAATCCTGAACTTGCTTTTAAAATAAAGCTTATAAGCGCCATTATAACTAATATTATGAGTATTAATAATACATATTGCAAAATTTCCATAAATTATATTTGATTATCTCTCTATTATAAAGTTAACATAATAATAACATGTTTTTTAATTTAATTCAATTATTAATTATCGTTAAAAACGATAAAATACTTAATAGTAATATTTATCAAAAAAGTATTTTATTTATAAAGATTTAATGATTGAAAAAAGATTGGGCGATGACGGGCTCGAACCGCCGACCTAGTGCTTGTAAGGCACCCGCTCTCCCAGCTGAGCTAATCGCCCTTTCATTGAAACGTGTAAATATATTACCATGCTATGATAAAAATGTCAAGTGCATAAATGAAACAAATTTTATAATTTTATAAATAATAAAGGCATGCATATAAATGCACACCTTATTATTCTATATTATTTACAATTTATGTTATATATTAGCATAAGCAGGCTCATTAGTGTTTTCACTGCTGCTGTTATTCGTATTTTCTTCTTCCAATGCTTTTCTTTTCATTTTTTTATATATATAGATATACATAATTGCAGACATTATTACTGTAACTATATCAGCTATAGGCTGAGACCATATAATACCTTTGATACCAAATAATTTTGTTCCTATAAGTATTGTTGGTACAAATGCTATACCTTGTCTGCTTATAGAAAGTATTAGGGAAGGAATGGATTTTCCTAATGCTTGGAATGTTGACATAAATACAAATTGAAAACCTATTATAGGAGCTATAGAATAACTTGCTACTAAAAATTTTACCCCGTAATCAATTACTTCTTCATTGTTAATAAATACAGCTACGGATATTCTTCCAAATATTAAAGATAAACTTAAAAGTAAAAATCCTATTATTACGCTTACAGCACATGATATTTTAATGGCAGCATTCATTCTTTTATAATTTTTAGATGCAAAGTTATATCCTACAAAAGGCTGAAGTCCTTGAGAAAGCCCTATAAATACTAATACAACAAGAGTAAATATCCTTTGAGCAACTCCAAGTCCTGCTACAGCATTGTCGCTGTAACCTGCAGCTAAGTTATTTATTAATATGTTTGAAGCACTCATAAGTATATTGTTTATAGAAACAGGTATTCCTATTGAAAATACATTTGAAAGTATATCTGATTTCATAGAAAAATCTTTAAAATGTATTGATAAGAAAGATTTTTTTCTTAGTATATGATATATATAGTAAACAGTAGAGCATGCATTTCCAATAATTGTAGCAAGTGCAGCACCGGCAACTCCCATATTCATATAAAGAATCATAATAGGGTCTAATACAATATTCACTACAGTACCAATCATCATACCTATCATAGCCTCTTTTGAAGAACCTTAAGCACGTACAATCTGTCCCATAGCCATTTGATTAACTACAAAAGGAGCTCCTAATGCTACTATTATTAAATAGTCTTTAGAAAATTGATAAGTGTTTTGACTTGCTCCTGATATCTTTAATATATCTTTCATAAATATTAAATATACTGCCATAGAGATAAATCCAACTATAATACTGGCATAAAAACTAAAAGCAGATATCTTTTTTACGCTTTCATAATCTTTAGAACCTAATTTTCTTGATATGTAAGAACCGCCGCCTATACCGAAAATATTACCGAAAGCCATAAGAAGCAAATATATCGGCATACATAATGATACAGCAGCTACCTGATTCGGATCTCCTGTCTGTCCCACAAAGAAAGTATCTACCATATTATAAAAAACATTTACTAACATTCCTAATATTGTTGGAAGTGCCAGCGTAATTAGAGCTTTGTGTACAGGATAATTTTCAAATAATTCAATTTTTTTATCTGTCATACGTTTGTACCTCCTATTATTATTTCAGTATATATTGTATGCTATATATTAAAATATAGCAAGCTATATAATAGTGGTTTTTAACTATATTTAGAGATAGATGCTTGTATGTATAATACATTTATGACAAATTAGTCATAATATGCATATACTCCTCTTTCTCTTGAGGCATCATAATCTTCTTTTAATTTCATAGAATGTTTTTCTTTTGAATTAATGAATCTTAAACATGATTTTATAGCTTCTTTTGTTAGAGGAGGGACATCGCTTCTATTTAAAGTTTCTTCTACATCAAGCCAAATAACCTCGCTGTTCTCTTCATCATTAACTTTAGCTTCTCCTGAAATATATTCTGCTCTGAATGCCAAATACCAATCATCAGCAGTAAAACGCATAGATACTATTTCAAATGCCTTTACTTTTACATTGGTTTCTTCCAATACTTCACGCTCAGCCGCCTCTGCAGGAAGCTCGCCCTCATTAATAAATCCTCCAGGTATTATAAGAAGTCCGTTTCCTCTTCCGTAATTATGGCGTCCAAGCAATACTTTGCCGTCTTTTATAACAACACACCCTACGCCTTTACCGAATATCATTCTTTCATTAGTTGAAAATGCCATTTGCTGTATCCTCTTTTTTATTGAATTTTATTTCTAATATATATTCATCTTTTTTACTGCATGCTGCTTCATTTGCTATTCTGTTTAATCCGTAAGGCTCTAAATATAAAGCTAGTATATTATTATCATCTTCTGAAGTTATTACTGGTATTTTTTTTCTTAAGCTGTCAGATATTTTTAAATCTATAAACATTTTCCTTAAACTTTTTTTATGATTATCAGGATAAGCAAATAAAATATCTCCGTATCTTCTTTTTCTTATTATTATAGGATATTTTGCTTTTATATAAATATTATCTCTATAATTAATATTTTTATTTAAAATAGTTTTAATTTCAACTTCTTTATCTAAAAAATTATATATTCCATCTTTTTCTATTTTTATATAATCATTATTTATATCTTTATCAGATATTTCTTCCATACTTTTTATATTAATAAAATCATAATCTTTTATTAAATAAAAATTATCAAGTCTTAATTTTATATTTGTATTTTTTGATTTTATTATATTTATTATTTCAGAAACTCTTTTTTCACTTATTTCTATATTATTTTTAGCTAACAGCTTAATAATTATTCTGCTTGTGAAAATATAATTCATGCTTTTTATTTTTTTTATGCTAAGAGTTTTATTATCATTTGAAATATTTTTTTTATATAAAATATTAGTTTTTTTTCTTAATATTACAGCTTCATCATAGCTTCTTTTTGCAAATCTTATAATATTTGTTTTTGCTTTGGTATTGATTTCTTCAAGCATTGGTATTATTAAATTTCTTATTTTATTTCTTGCATAATAATTTTTTTTATTTGAATAATCTTCTCTATGTTCAAGATTATTATTTTTAGCATATACTTCAATGTCTTTTCTATAGAAGTTTAAAATAGGTCTTAAAACATAGCCCTTTTTTTCTCTAAGGCTTTTATAAACATTAGTTCCAGCACCTTTAATCATTCTGTACATTATAGTTTCAACTAAATCATCTTTATTATGTGCTATTAATAAATAATCATATATATTTTGTTTATGAAGCTCTTCAAAAAAATTATATCTGTCATTTCTAGCTTCAAGCTGTACATTCTTTCCATTATAGCTGTTTGGCGGTATTTCTTTAATATGTATTTTTATATTATATTTTTCAGCTATACTTCGGGCAAATAATTCATCATTGATAGAATCTTCTCCCCTAAGATTATAATTAACATGTATCATAATCAAATTAAAAGATAATTTCTCTTTTAATTTGTATGCTAAATGAAGCATAACCTGAGAGTCTATACCTCCGGAGTAGGCAACAGCTAAAGTTTTTCCTTTGACATAATTTATATTATGTATTAAAAATTCTTCTGTTTCTTTCAGCATGTAAATTACCGTATTATTATCTTATTATAAAAGTATATCATAATATTATTATTTTTTATATAACAGAAATTTTATTTGAAAGAATATGATTCTTATTATATTAGAGTGATTATTATTAGTTAATGCCTCATAAATTTTTGATTTCTAATATTCTGTCGCTGCCTGATATTATTGTATTATTTCATCTTTTGCATAAATTATAATGTTACACCGTCTTTGAATATTGCAATTTCCTGTTTATTTAAATATTCACTTTTCGCATGAATATTTCCTGAAGCAACATCTAAAATATATTGAATTAATTTATCTGCTGTACTTTCCATAGTTTCTCCCGTAAGCAATATACCTGCATCAAAATCTATCCAATTTTTTTTATGTTTAGCTAAATTTGAATTGCTTGATATTTTTATTGTAGGTACAGGAGAAGAAAAAGGAGTTCCTCTTCCAGTTGTAAATAATATGATATGCGAACCGGCTGCGGCAAGTGCATTAGAAGCTATAAGATCATTTCCAGGAGATTGAAGAAGCATAAGTCCTTTTTTAGAAACTGTATCTCCATATAAAAGCACATCTTCTATTACAGCATTTCCGCCTTTTTGTACGCATCCGAGAGATTTGTCTTCAAGTGTACTTATACCGCCTTCCTTGTTTCCATGAGATGGATTTTCATCAATATGCTCTCCGTATTTAATAAAATATGACTTGAAATTATTAATAAGATCTGCAGTTTTTTTAAATACTTCTTCGTTTCTGCATCTTGCCATAAGCAATGTTTCAGCACCAAACATTTCAGGAACTTCAGTTAGTATTGATGTTCCTCCATGAGATACAATTATATTTGATATCTCTCCTACAAGAGGATTTGCAGTAATACCGGAAAAACCGTCTGATCCGCCGCATTTCAAACCTATAACTAAATTAGAAATATCGCATTCTTCTCTATGAAATTTGGAAGCATAAGCACATAATTGTTCTATGATATTTACTCCGTCTTCAATTTCATTTTCAGATTCTTGGCAAACTAAAAACTTCACACGCTCTTCGTCGTATGAACCTATAACTTCTTTTAATAAAGATATTTGATTGTTTTCGCATCCAAGTCCTATTACTAATACAGCACCTGCATTAGGACTTTTTATTAATCCGCTTAATATTTTTTGAGTATGTAATTGATCATCTCCAAGCTGTGAGCATCCATAAGGATGACTATATGAAAATATACCGTCTATATTATCCGTTTTAAATTTTTGAGAATTCCTAGCTATTTGATCCGCTATAGCATTTACGCATCCTACAGTAGGTATAATCCATACTTCATTACGTATTCCTACAGAGCTGTTATCACGTTTATAGCCCATAAATTTATATTCTTTTTTATTGTTTATAGGCTCTTTAAAATTAGGTTTATAATCATAATTCAGAACTTTATCTAATTTAGTTTTTATATTATGTGTATGCACCCATTGACCTTTTTTTATATCATTTTTTGAAACACCTATAGGGAAACCGTATTTTATAATATCCTTTCCATTTTCTATATCATAAATTGCTATCTTGTGACCGGCTGGTATATCATCTTCTGCTTTGATTTCTGTGCCGCTGATATTAATAATTTCTCCTTTCGAGATTTTATTTACAGCAACAGCTACATTATCATTTTCGTTGATTTTTATAACTGACAGCATATTATTCTCCTATTATTTATGAGACTAACTCATCTATGTATTTTTTTATTCCAATTTCTGATATTTTGTTCAAATGATTTACTATGATATTTTTGAATGAAGTTCCTGAAGAATCATGTATTGCTGATAAATCCTCTCCCCAGAAATTTATTTGCTTCATTAGAATATCTGCAAATTTATCATTATCTAAATTAGAATTATTAGCAAAGAACTCTAAAACATTGCTGTCATCACGTATTTCATAATTATCGTTTCCTCTTTTTCCGATTAGGCAGTTATCTCCTTTCTCGGTGCTTCTATAAAAAGCAGACAAAGATGCAAATGAAAAAGAAAGCCATTTTGGAAATTTTCCAGTATTTGATATACTGTCTTTTAAAGTAGGAAGTACTCTTGATTTCCATTTTGATATGGAATTTAAAGAAATAGATAATAATGAATGTTTTATAAAAGGATTCTCAAAACGTTCAAATACAGAATGAGCAAATTCCTCTGATAAATGCACAGTAGGTACAATCTCTTCAAATACGCATTGTTCAAGCTGTTTTCTAATAGATTTATTATCCATACATTCTTTAACATAATCCATACCATAAAGATATGCTCCTAATGCCATTGAAGTATGTGCTCCGTTTAATATACGTACTTTTCTTTCTTTAAAAATATTTATATTATCTGTAAATTCAACATTTAATTTATCTGATGAAATATTAAATTTATAAGATATGCTAGGATCTTCAATAACCCATAAGCCAAAAGGTTCAGCTGCTGTTAATAGTTCATCTTCATATCCAAGTTTTTCTATTATTTCTTTATCTTTAGGGTATCCTGTTACTATTCTGTCTACAAGAGTAGATACAAATTTACAAGAATTATTAACCCATTTAATAAAATCTTAAGATAGTTTCCATAGAGTGCAGTAGTCTATTATGCATTTTTTTAAAGTTTCTCCATTTTTTTCTATGAGTTCTGCGGGAAGCATTATTAATCCTTTGTCATTAGAGCCATTAAAAAAATTATAGCGTTCATATAAAAATTTAGTTAATTTAGCAGGAAATGTGCTTGGATGAGAATCTTCAAGTTTATCAGAGTCATTGAATACAATTCCAGCCTCTGTGGTATTTGAAACTACAAATTCTAAAGTATCTATATGCGAAAGTTCCATAAAATCAGAATAATTTTTAACAGCACTTATCGTTTTAGCTATAGATGTAATTACTCTGTTTTCTTCATAAATATTTCCGTTTTTACGTCCTCTGACAGCAACAGTATAAATACAGTTTTGCTTATCAAATTTTGCTGTTTTGTCGGATCTAGGAAGTACTATAACTATATTTCCATTAAATCCTAAAGTTTCATTTGCAATATCTATAGCATAATCTGTAAATGCTCTAAGAAAATTTCCTTCTCCAAACTGTATAACTTTAATAGGACGCTCAATTACATTATATAAATCTTTTATATTTTTCATAATAAATATACCAATTAAAACTATATATTAATAAAATAAATCTACTAAGAATGTAGTAAATGGTGCAAACCATGTTAATAATAATAAATTAATAATTAATAATACATAGAAAGGCACAGCTTCTTTAATGAATGCCGCTGTTTTACATTTTGTGATAGAACAAGTTACAAACATTAATGTTCCCATAGGAGGAGATATAGCACCTATAGCATTATTAAATATATATATCATAGCAAATTGTATTTGATTGATTCCATAAGAATCAGCTATAGGAGCTAGTAAAGGAACTAGAATAATCATAGAAGCATTACCTTCTATAAACATACCGACTATTAAGAGAAATATATTAACAACTATGAGAAAAATATATTTATTGGATATAGTTTTAAGCATCCATTCTGTTAATTGCTGAGGTATTCTTTCTCTTGTTAACATCCAAGAAAAAACTGTAGCAGAAGCAACTATAAGCATGATTGATGCTGTTGTAGATACTGTTTCCTGCAATCCTTTTAATAAATCTTGTATTTTTGTTTCTCTATATATGATGCCCAATATCAAAGCATATATTATGGCAACAGCACCAGCTTCTGTAGCGGTGAATGCTCCTATTCTAATTCCGCCTATAATAATAATTGGTAATAATAGCGGTAAAATAGCAGGTATCAATACATTTATAAATTTCATTAGAGTAATTTTTTCTTTTGTTATTACTCCATATCCTCTGCGTTTTGAAATTATGCCTACTAATATCATCATAGTTACGCATAATAATACTCCGACGCCTAATCCTGATATGAATAATTTTCCAATTGAAACATTTGCTATACTTCCGTATAAAATCATAGCTATTCCAGGCGGTATAAGAGGAGTTATCATTGATGAAGTTGCCGTTACAACACTTGAAAACTCTAAAGAAAATCCTTTTTTTGTCATTTCCGGAACAAGCATTTTTGATTCCATAGCAGCATCAGCTATATTAGAACCGGATAATCCGCCCATGATAGTTGAAAGCAAAACATTTACCTGAGCTAAACCTCCAGGAAGATGCCCAGTTACAACTTCGCAGAAACTCATTATACGTTTTGTAACTCCGGTATAATTCATAAATATTCCTGCACATACAAAGAAAGGTATAGCAAGCAAAGATATTTTTTCTGTGCCAACAATGGTTTGCTGAGCAAAAATTATAGGATTTACATCTTTACTCAATGCAAAATATACCATAGAGCCACCTAAAACGGATATATATACAGGTACTTTCAAAAATAAAAGCAGAAACATTACTATAGTTGCAAGTATTAATATATTACTCATTTGTAGATGCAGACTCCTTAATTTCTGATTTTACACCTGTGAATAGAGCATAAAAATAGCTTATTATCATATCAATATATGCAACTATTGATATTCCGTATACCCAATAATATGGGATTTTTAGCATACTTGTAGAACGTCCGCTTCTAATAAAAATTTGTATAAAATGAATGCTTTGAAAGAATAAATAACCTATTACTGCTACTACAACTATAGAGATAAATATATTCATAAATTTTTGTAATTTTAAAGGCATTAAATCTACAACAATTTCTATAGCTACATGATTTCCGAATCTAAAAGCAACTCCAGCTCCGGCAAATACAATCCAAACCATGCATGAAGTTTGAACCTCTTCTAACCAAGTAAAAGGAGAATGAAGTAAATATCTCCAAATTGCACCGAAAAATGTTAAAATAACTAATACTACAAGAACTAAAGATGCAACATAGCAATCAAAGTTTTTTAATATATTGCAAATTACTTTTTTATTATATGACATTTGTATTTCCGCTTAATAGTTTCAATAAGGCAGTTAATAATTAAATATTAATTGCCTTATTAATGTATTTGTATTATTATATTAGTTAGTTGCACCCATAGCAGCTTTAACTTTCTCATATAATCCGTCTGACCAACCTAAACGGCTTCCTTGTTCATAAAATGACTTAGCTTTAGCTTTAAATCCTGCAATTACATCTTCTGTAGGAGTTACAACTATTACTCCTTCAGCTATCATTTTTTCTAAATAATCTTTTTCAGCAGTTTGCTGTATTTCATTATTATATAATCCGGCTTCTTCTGCAGTTTCTAATAACCATCTTTGCTGTTCTTCAGTTAATGAATTAAACCAATCAGCAGAACATACCCAAGTAGTGAAATTTTTAACATGTCCGTCTAAAATTAAATATTTTGCTACCTCATGAAGTTTTCTTCCGTATAATGTAGCTAAAGGATTTTCAGCACCTTCTATAGTTTTTGTCTGTAAAGCCTGATATACATCATTAAGCGGCATACCTGTAGATGTTGCTCCCAATGAATCAAAACCTACAGATTGTATTTCATTAGCAGGAACACGTATTTTTAATCCGGCAAGATCATCAACAGTATTTACCGGAGTAGTAGTTAAAGTATGTCTGTCTCCATATATCCAATTTGAAGTAAGTAATTTTAATCCTTTTTCTTCAAGTTTTTTAGATTCTTCTTTATACCAATCAGAAGATATTAATTTCCAGCATTGCTCCCAATTATCGAACAAGAATGGTCCGAATAATATTCCCATGTCTTTAACACCATAATCAGCATAGAAAGCTCCGTCTGCTAAAGTACATACATTTTCTCCCAATAGCATAGAATCTATTAATGATGACTTATCGCCTAATTGAGAATCTGGGTAAATTTGTATAGCCATTGTACCGCCTGATTTCTCTTTTTTTTGTCCAAGCAAGTCCAACAGGCTCTGATATACTATTTTCAAAAGCTACATTAAGTGTTATAACATCCTGAGATGCAGTATTTGATGAAGCAGAGCTGTTTTTATTTGAACAGCTTATAAAGGATAATGTTAATATTGATATAACAATAAAAAATTTAAATGTTTTCATAATAGTATTCTCCATAATTTATTTTATATTTGAAAAGTCTATAGAAACTTTTAACATATCGCCTTTGTTGTTTGAAAAATCTTTGAATGCTTTATCAGCATCATTAAATTGATAAGTATTAGTAATGATTTTTTCTAATGGTACATTACCATTTTTTACTATTTCTATTAACTCAATAAAATCTTTTTTTAATGCATTTCTGGAACCATATACGCTCAATTCCTTTTTTTGAATCAATGTAAAATTGAAATCTAAATTCTGCTTTCCTACTCCTATTAAAACCATACGCCCTCCGAAGCATGCAGCATCTATACAGTTTTGAAATGTAGAAGGAAGACCTACAGCTTCTATAGTAACATCAAAGCCGTTATTATTTGTTATCTCATTTACCTTGTTTATAAAAGCATCATTTGAACTGTTTATAATTACATCATCTACGCCAAATTCTTTAGACATTTCTAATTTACCTTCTGATATATCAGACATATAAACTTCAGCACCTAAAGATTTTGAAGCTATAGCAGCTAGTATTCCTATTGTACCAGCTCCGACTATAAGTACTTTATCTCCTTTTTTTACATTAGCACGGCTTACACCATGATAACTAATGCAAAATGGTTCTATAGCGGCAAGAACTTTAGCTGGTATTCCTTTTCCATCATATACGCGTTCAATAGGAATTGATATATATTCGCAAAAAGCACCATCTCTTTGACATCCTAAAGTTTGATTATCCATACAAGCATTAACAATACCATGACTGCATGAATAACAATGTCCGCAGTTATAGTATGGATTTGCAGTAACTATCATTCCTTTTTTTAATCCGTATTCGTTTTTATCAATATCTGCTATTTCAGCAGAAAATTCATGTCCAGGTATGCGGGGATATTGAACATAAGCAAATGTACCTCTGTATGATCCTAAATCGCTTCCGCAAATACCGCCGTATAATACTTTAAGTAAGGCTTCTCCTTTCTTTCTAACAGGCATATCTATTTCTTTTATAACAACTTCACCTGGATTATTTATAGAAATAGCTTTCATAAAATACCTCCATAAAAACTATTCTGCTGCATATTTTATTATGTTAACAGAGTATACAAATATAAACATGTTTGTCAAATTTTTGTTTATTATTTATTAATTTTTACAAAAAAAAATCTAATTTGATTTTAATATGTATTGAAATTTGTATTTTTAAGTTTATTATATAAGTATGAAGAAGATATTAATAATTTTTTTTGCATTAAACACATTTTTATTAGCTCAGTATTACTCATATACGAATATACCATCATTTCAAAAGAATGAGTATTTTGTTCATAAAGGTATATCCAGCAAGAAAAACAATGCTATTATAGTATATACTGAGACTTCTGTTGATGATAAGGGATATTGGAATGTTAAAGAAACCTATGTCAGAGGTTTTGTGACAAATAGCAAGTTAAAAGATCCGTTCCAATTAGAAGAGAGTATGATGACTAATATTAGAAAGTCTGAAATGTTTTCGATAATAGATTTAGAAAACATGCGTACTGTTTATAATAAGACTGTCGATTATTATGATTTCGGAACAATGGAGCATACATTCGATATAAGAGGAAAAATAAATTATACAAGCAAAGAGGGATCTTTAGCTATATTTTCTATGTATGGAGCATATCAAATAGCAAGAACTTTTCCTATTGATATAACTAATGAAATGAATATTATAATGCCTACAGCTTCTAAAGATAATAAAATTAACGTTTCAATTTTAAATAATGGTATTAAGAAGATAAAAATAAACGGCGAAGATAAACAGTGTTATGAAATGGAAATAAAGGTAGAAGGCATACCATTTTCTATGTTTCTGCCTAGAATAACAGCTTATATTGATCAGGAAGATAAAACTAGAAAAATAATAAAATATAATACATTATCAGGTATGCTTGATACTATGGATGTTTTTCTTACAGAGACTGAAAGAAAGTAAAAATATATTAGGAGAAAATAATAATGAGTGAGTTAAAAATAGACTGTATAAATATAAATATGTACGGCATGAATTCTTATATAGTATCTGCTGACGATGAAGCTATGATTATAGATATATCAAGTTTATCATTCGGATATGATGATTATAAAAAACTATTAGAAGGAAAAAAGTTAGTAAGAGTAATATATACTCATGGACATTTTGATCATATATCCGGTGCTGATGATATAAGAAAAGAATATCCTGATACTCCTCATTGTGTTCATAGTTTAGACTATGATTTTTTCCAAGACCCTAATTTAAATGTCAGTGCTTATCTTGGAAGTGTTTTGAGATGCCAAAGTCCTGAAGAGAAATTTAATGACGGCGATACTTTCAAATTAAAAGATATAGAGTTTAAAGTTATACATACTCCAGGACATACTAGAGGGGGAGTTTGTTTCTATACTGAAGGACATTTATTCTGCGGCGATACTTTATTTGCTCATGGAATAGGAAGAACTGATTTAGCTACAGGCGATTATAATGAATTAGAAAACAGTATAAAAGAGAAAATATTTAAATTAGATGATGATACATTACTATATCCAGGACATGAAGCTTACGGATTTAAATTATCCCAAAGAAAGAAAATGGGAGTATTTTAAATTTAAATAATGATAATAAGTGCAAGCAGAAGAACAGATATTCCGTCATTGCATACAGAGTGGTTTTTAAATAGGTTAAAAGAAAATTATGTCATTACTCAAAATCCAATAAACAGAAATAAATTTTATAGAATACCATTAAATAAAGATATTGTTGATGTAATAGTTTTTTGGTCTAAAAATCCTGATATTGATTTTTTAAAAAAAGTAACAGATTTAGGTTATGAATTTTATATTCATTTTACTATAACGCCTTATGATAAAAATATAGAAAAAAATCTTCCAAATAAAACTGTATTAATAAAAAAATTTATTGATATAAGTAATTTTTTTGGAAGAGAAAAAATAGTTTGGAGATATGATCCTATTATATTAAATGATAAATTTGATATTAATTATCATATAAATAATTTTAACAATTTCTCATGTCAATTAAAAGAATATACAGATGAATGCATATTTAGCTTCATTCAAATATACAGTAAAATTAAAAATAATATCAAAAATCTAGTTTTAAATGATAATGATAAAATATTTCTAATCAATAGTCTAAAAGAGATAGCAGATAAAAATAATATCAAATTAAAATCATGTTCTCAGTATTTTGATATTGTTGAAAAAGCATCATGTATAGATAAAGAAAGAATACAAAAAATATTAGGCTATAGTATAAAAGAGAAAAAAGATAAATCCCAAAGAAAATTATGCAATTGCATAGAAAGTATAGATATAGGTTCATACAATACATGCCAAAACGGATGCATATATTGTTATGCCAATTCAAAAAATATTTTAAAACATTATGATGTTAATAATGCCATGCTTTCTGATTTAAATATTGATAATATAAAACATACCATAGAAGATAGAAAAATGGTAGTTAATGATAAAAATATGCTTTTTATATTATAATGATTGTTATTTATTCTTTATTTTTATAATACTGCCTTTATTGTCTATTATAATAATATTATTATTTATTTCTATTTCATATTTATTATTTTTCTTTAATATTCTGTATATATGAAAATTATCATATTTTTCTTTAATTGTATTTATAATTTCTTTTTCTATAATGTTATCTTCTGCAAATTTTTCTATTATATTAAATGCTATTTCATTTCCATTTCCTATTATGGCATTCCATTCACCTTTTGTATTAAAATTGATTGAGCCTCCTCCTTTAAATACTGCACTATATGATGAATTAAATATTATTTTAAATAAATAATAATCAGAAAAATATGTTTCTATAAAATTTCTTGCTTTTTGAGGCAAATTTTTAGGGGAAAGAATATCCATAATTTATCCTTTTTTTATTTTTATTATATTTCCGTCATATCCTATATAAATATATTCTTTATCATCAACTTTAAACTCATAACCTTTTCTTCTTTTGTATATATTATTTATGCTTGCATATCTTTCTTTAATTATATTCATAATTTTACTGTCTATAAATTTTGAAGCTATATTAATTGGTATTATCTTTCTATTGCCTATTATAGTTTGCCATTCACCATTTATTTTAAAATGTATTGATGAGCCTCCTTTGAAAATAACAACATAAGATGATGATACAATAGCTGCATTATGAACTTCGTATTCTTCAAAATATGTATTAACAAATTCCTTAATATTATCAGGCAGATAGCTGTAAGGTATAAATCTAAATCCTCTTTCATTGTCAAATCCTATAAATGAAGCGGATATTATGTATATAATAATTAATAATATTATATTTTTGAACATGGTTTTATATCCTTTTATATAATAATATAATTAAAAACAAAATACTTCAATAATATAAAAAAGTAAAAAATCATACTTTTTCTATTGACAAAATAATAAATATGCATATAATACTCCATTACAATAGTACGAAATAAGACTATATTTTTAAAGGAGTTTATTATGATGAATATAAAAACTATGGAGAAGTCTTTTTTCAAGTATATTATACCGGCTATAGTATCTACTATGTTAGGAGGGCTTTATATAGTAGTAGACGGTTTTTTTGTCGGAAACTCAATGGGAGATATAGGACTTACAGCTATTAATTTGATATATCCTATAGGTACTTTAATTAATGCTTCTGCTGTTATGCTTGGTATGGGAGGAGCTGTAATAATGTCTATATATTTAGGAGAAGGTAATATAGACGGATTTAATAAAGCTAAGAACAATACATTTATAAGTTTAATTTTGGCAAGTATTATATTAACAGCAATTCTTTTTTTATTAAAAAATAAATTAATAGTTATGCTTGGTGCTAAGGGTGAAGTTTTTCATCATGCAGACGCTTATATTACAACAATTATTTTAGGCGGAGGACTTCAGATAATATCGTTTGGTTCTATGCCTATAATAAGAAATTTAGGTAAAACTGTACATGCTATGAGTTTTATGGGATTAGGTCTTGTTATAAATATTGTACTGGATTATTTATTTTTAATGGTTTTTAAATTAGAAATGTTCGGAGCAGCACTTGCTACGATAACAGCACAGGGAATAGTTGCTTTAATTTCTATTTATTATTTGTTTATAAGAAAGAAAAACAGAACAAGAATAAAATTATCAGACTTTGATTTATCTATGACTAAAAGAGCAATGCAGATAGGTTTATCTCCTTTCGGAATGGTAATGGCTCCGTCTTTGATAGTGATATTTAATAATCTTCAATGCTTAAAATACGGCGGATATTTGGGAACAACAGCTTATTCTGTTATTAATTATATTTACGGATCCATTATATATTTATTTGAAGGTGTTGCAGAAGGATGCCAGCCTATGATAAGCTATTTCAAAGGAGCATGCAGAAACGATCTTATGAAAAAAGTATTAAAGAAGGGACTTTTATTTGATTGTGTATTAGGTTCAATACTTATGATTTTAGTATTTACGCTTAGAAATAGATTAGGTATATTATTTGGCGCATCTATTGAAACTAATGATATAATAAGCTTAGGGCTTCCTATAATATCTATAGCATTTATACTTCAGCCTATAGTAAGACTTGGTACTGCATATTTCTATTCATCAGGAGAAAGTATTTATTCGAGTATTTTAACATATATAGACCCTTTTTTAGTAAGTCCTTTATGTATAATTATTCTGCCTATATTCTTTAATCTTAATGGTATATGGATTGCTATACCTGCTGCACAATTTATTTTAATATTGCTATTTAGTGTAATATTTTATATTACAAATAAAAAGTATAGTACCGTAAACGGCATAATATATCAAAATGAGTAATTAAAAAATAATAGCTAAAAAAGCCATAGATAAAAGCTTTAATATTAGCATTATAGATAAAGCAAATATAGCTGATGTAAGTATTAGCTTATTTGCTTTTTCTATATGACGCGGAGTTAAATCTTCTAAATATTCTCCAACTAATGGTCTGTCATATATTTCACCATCTTTCATATATTCGCCGCCTAACTCTATATTTAATGCTCCGGCAATGCTGGCTTCTAATCTTGCTTTATTAGTTTTGCCTTCTTTTATGAAAGCAGAAAATGCATTTTTATACTCATATCTAAAGAAAACAGAGCCTAGTACATAAACCAAAGAAGTAAGTATAGAAGGTATAATATTTACTATATAGCATAATTTGATATTGAATATTCTAAAAATATTATTGCTTTTAGGTTCATCTATATATACGCTATCGGATGAACATTCTGATAAAACATAAATAACTTTGTAAAGCAGGCATAAAGGTGCTCCTCCCAAAGTTAAGAATATTGCCGGATATATATAATCTTCAGCAATGCTTATAGTTGTATATTCTATAGTATTTTTTATAGCTTGCTCTTCTTCTATATCTTCCGTGTCTATTTCAGTATTTTCTTGTAGAAGAGATTTAACCTTTTTCATATCATTAGCCATTAAACTATTATTTATATGAGAACTTATTTCTAAAGGTTTTCTAATTCCTATTATGATATATGATAATACTAACTCTACTGCTAAACCTAATAGAAAATGAACTTTATATAAAAGCATAAGAATAAAAAATGGTATTAAAAAAATTACAGCCATTATTATTATAGAAGATAAAGCCCCTATAATAAATTCTATTATCTTATTATCATTATTTATTTTTTTTCTAAATAAATCTTCTGCCATAAAATGTATTCTTTTTATAAAAACAAAAGGATCAAATTTGAACTTTTCTACAAAAATATTAAGAAGAAAAGATATAGGTAATATTAATAGTATTCTCATTATATTTATTCCAATAAAAGTTATTACTAATAATCATCGTAAAATTAAAAGTTTTCTATAATATTTATATTATTTCTGTCATCTATTTCTGTATAATATCCGCCTCCATTTTTTAGCAGATATTCATAAAATCCGAGTTTTTTGCTGTCATATCTGCTGAATATTGACATAATAACTCCTCCATGTGTAACAACAGCAATATAATCTAAATTATTTTTTTTCATATCTTCTATTATATAAAAGAAGGCATTTTCTGTTCTTTGAAAAAATTGTTCTGAAGTTTCTCCATTAGGTACATTACTCTGCCAATTGCTTTTAAAGAATTCTTTATAATATGGATTATCTTTTAATTCATCATGGTTTTTACCCTCAAAATCCCCGAAACATCTTTCTTTTAAATTATCTATAATTTCTTTATTATCAAACATATCATCAAAATATATTTGAGTTGTTTCTAAGCATCTTTTCATAGGACTGCAATATAATTTTTGAACGGGTTTGTACTTATTAATTATTTCTTTTTTATTTATTAAAAATTCCTTTCCAAGTTCGGATAGAGGTGCATCAGTAGAGCCTAACCATCTTCCTTCAGCATTGAATTGAGTCTGACCATGACGTATAAATAAAATTTTCATAAGAACTCTCCAGATTTTTTTATAATTATTAATATTATAATAGCAGTTTATTTTTTTTCAATAATATTTTATGTATATAAAAATAATTTTTATATAGGTACGGTATGTATTAAAAATAATAATAAATTTGATTGACAATATAATGAATTTATGATATAATCCAAAACTGTAAAATTTTTAACAAAATTTCAAAAATAGGGTATATGTATGAATTATGAAATATTAGCTGAAAATGCCCGCTTTTTTACAATATCAGCGGCAATTTTAACATTAGCTTTTGCTTTCTATTTTTACAAATGGATGCGTAAACAAGATGAAGGTACTGACACAATGAAGGAAATAGCTTCGCATGTACGTTCCGGTGCTATAGCTTATCTTAAACAGCAGTATAAAGTTATAGCTTTCTTCTTTGCCGGAGCTTTCATTATTTTTGCTATTCTTTCTTATGCATTAAAAGTTCAAAATCCTTTTATTCCTATAGGTTTTTTAACAGGCGGTTTCTTCTCTACATTATCAGGTTTCTTAGGTATGAAAACTGCTACTTATGCATCAGCTAGAACTGCAAATGCTGCCAGCAAATCTTTAAATGAAGGCTTAACAATAGCTTTCCGTTCCGGTGCTGTTATGGGACTTACTGTTGTAGGTCTTGCTTTGCTTGACATTTCTTTATGGTTTATAGTATTAAATTTATGGCTTGATAACAACTTATTCGGTACAGATTTCTTAAATTTAGCCGGTACAGGAATAGCTAAAGGAACTGCTGAGTATACTGCTGCTAAAATGCACTTTGTAACTACTACAATGTTAAGTTTTGGTGTAGGTGCTTCTTTCCAAGCATTATTTGCCCGTGTTGGAGGCGGTATATTTACTAAAGCTGCTGACGTTGGTGCTGACTTAGTAGGTAAAGTTGAAGCAGGAATACCTGAAGACGACCCAAGAAACCCTGCAGTTATAGCTGACAACGTAGGTGATAACGTAGGCGACGTTGCTGGTATGGGTGCTGACCTTTATGAATCTTATGCAGGTTCTATACTTGCTGCTATGAGTTTAGGTTCTGCTGCTTTCGGATATATTAATCCTGATGTTAGCCCAATATTTGCTGTATCTCTTCCTATGATACTTGCTGCTATAGGTACTTTATCTTCTATAATAGGAGTATTCTTCGTTAAAACTAAAGAAGGTGCTACTATGGGAGAATTATTAAAATCTTTAAGAGTTGGTGTTTATGTAAGCAGTGCTATTATTATAGTAGTTGCTTTTATCTTAGTAAAGATACTCCTTCCAAACAATTTAGGATTATTCGTTTCTATAATTGTAGGACTTATAGCTGGTAACGTAGTTGGTTTCTTTACAGAATACTATACTGCTGCAGAATACAAGCCTACTCAAT
>NZ_CALXRN010000130.1 GCF_944390595.1 uncultured Brachyspira sp.
TTATTATATCATTGGAGTGCACTCCAATGTCAATATATAACTTAAAAATATTAACAGAATTATTATTATAGTTTAATTTATTATAATATTATATCAAATACTTATGTATTATATATTTATATAATTAAAAAGTATTAAATATATATAGTAATTTATTAATTTTTATGCATATTTGATATATTATTAATAGTTGACTTTATAGTATAATTTAGTATAATTTAATATAAAGATTAAACTATGATTTTTATATTAGGAAAGCTATGTCGGGTTTATGTTTTAAAGTATTAGATTGGGATTTCTTTGCCCATAATATAGACAAAAAATTTATATTAGATAATTTAAATGAAAATATAAATATTTCTTACGGAGAAACTAATCCTGATTTGGATTTTATACCAAGAGCACAAAAGAGAAGACTTAGTCAAATAACTAAATTATCATTTGAGGCTGTGAAAGATATCTTAAAAGAAAATGATCAAATTCCTATATTTTTTGTATCAAAATACGGCGAAATAAAACAGCAGTACAATATATCTAAAAAAATAGTTACAGAACATGAAGTTTCTCCTGCCAATTTTAGTTTTTCTGTTTTTAATACAGCAGCAGCACAGCTTACAATATTCTATCATAACCATGAAAGAGCAATTGCTGTTACATGTTATGATAATTTTATTGATACAGCTCTTTTACAGGCTATTTCTTTTTTAAAAACTTCTGAGCATAATAAGGCACTTATAATTATAGCCGATGAAAAACTGCCTGATAGTTATGAAACAATATCAAAAGATACAAACTATTCTTTTGCATTTTCATGTATTATTTCTACGGAGGATGCTAATATAAATATTAATATCATTGACAGCAATATTAAAAAAGATGAAAATTCAATTATAGATTTTATTAAATTTATATCAACAGATACTCCTAATTTAAAATTGGGAAAAATCGAATTAATAAAAGAGTGATTCTATATTTTTATAGATTTATATAAAATAAATTTAAAGGAGATTTATAAAATGAGTATTGAAGAGCAAATAAAACAAATAGTAATAGAGGCGGCAAATTTAGAAGGCATGACAATAGATGATATAGATACTGATGCTCCTTTATTCGGTGATGAATTAGGTCTTGATTCTATAGATGCTTTAGAGATAGGGGTTGCTATAAGAAAGAAATTCAATATAAGTTTTTCGGATATAGAAGAAAATAATAAACAGCATTTTTATTCTGTGGCAACATTGGCTAAATACATAAGAGAAAATTCAGAGCATAAATAATATATGAGAAAATTAAGCAATACAAATTTTTATTTATTAAAAGATTCAGAAGATATTTTTCTTATTCATAAAGAAAATAAAGATTCTGTAAAATATAAAGATTTTATTAATGATATAGTAAGAAGTTTAGAATATATATCTAAATTCAAAGAGGATACCATTACTATATTTATAGAGGATGCCTATAGATTTATTGCAGTTACAGCTGCAGGTTTTATTCTTAAAAAGAAAGTAAATGTACTTAATAATAATAGTCCCAAATATGTTGAAAGCATATTGGATAATTCTATGGTATATATATCTGATGCCAATAAATCAGCTGTAAACTTGGATGAGATGTTTTCAAGCGAATGCAATGATAAATGGTTTGATCTGCTTAAAGAAACAACTATAGATGAAAATATTAATATTAATTTTTATACATCAGGCTCTACTGGATATCCTAAACTTATAGAAAAAACATTAAAACAATTTGAAGCTGAGGCTTTGAAGATAGTTAATCAATTTAAAGATGAGATAGCAGACTCTATATTTTTGTATACAGTTCCTCATTATCATAGTTATGGTTTTGTTTTTGCTATGTTAGTTCCTTATATGCTTGAATTGAAATCTTTAGATAATAGAATTAATTATTTAGAAACTATTAATAATTTTTCTGAGTATAAAAAGATCACTATAGTTACCACTCCTGCTTTTTTAAAGAGAATAGATAAGTCTTCATTAAAAATAAAAGCAGATTGGCATTTATTTTCATCTACTGGATTATTAGAGAAGAAGGTTAATGATCTTGCAAAAGATGTATTCGGTGTTGATGTTACTGAGATTTACGGAAGTACTGAAGCTGGTGCTATGGCTTATAGAAGAAGAAGCGAAAATGAGTTATGGACTAGACTTAGTGTAGTTGAATTAAAAGTTGATGAACAGGGAAGTATAGAATGCTGTTCTGGCTATACTGGGGATAATGTTTGGATTCATGTCGGCGATGTTGTTAATATGAAAAATGAAAATGAATTTGAGCTTATAGGCAGAGAAGATTCTATAGTGAAGATAGAGGGAAAAAGAATAAGCGTACAGCAGATAGACAGGCAAATACTTCAGGATAAGCATTTTAAAGACAGCTATACTATATACTGCAAATCTGACAAAAGAGAATATATAGCATCTTTTATAGTTCTCAGTAATAATGAAAGAAATGCAGAGCATATGAAAAGATATGTTATAGAGTATTTAAAAGGATATTTTGAGAATGTTGTTTTACCCAAAAAGATATATTTTGTAGAGAGTATTCCAAGAACAGAGATTGGAAAAATAGACAGAAAAGCACTTGATGCTGTAATGCAAGGAAATTAAGTTGGATAATTATAAGGACTATGAGATAGAAGAAAAAACTTCCGATATGTTTAGAGTAAAAGTTTTTATAGATGAAAGAATGCCTTATTTTGAGGGGCATTTTGAAAATTTTAAACTTTTACCTGCTATAGCTCAGGTGAAAATTACTCTTGATATATATAGAAGTATTTTTAGCAGAGATCATTCTGTTAAAAAACTTTTAAAATTAAAATTTGTTAATATGATTTTTCCTAATTCTAATATTATTATTGAAGGTACATACTTAAATAATATACTTTCATTTAAAATATATGATGAAGATAAGAAATATTCAGATGGTAAAATTTATTTTGCTTAGAGGTTTTATCTTATGAGTCATTGGAGTGAGGAAAAAGAAATAGGCAATAGGTGGAAAGCATTATTTTCTGCCTTTGTTTACAGAGTATTAGGAAGAACTTTTATTATAATATATTTGATTCCTATTAGTATTGTTTATTTCTTTTATTCTAAAAATAGAATGAAGGCTTCAAGAGAATACCTTAAAAGAATGTCAAAATATAATAAGAAAGTAAAGTCTAATTTAATCTGTTCTTATAAACATCTGCTTTCATTTGTTGTTTCTATTGCTGAGAAGATAGCTGCTTGGAATGGAGATATACCTATAAAAGATTTGATAGTAAAAACTAAAGAAGATTATGATGAAGTTGTTAATTTGCTTAATGATAAAAACGGAATGATAATTTTGTTTTCACATATAGGCAATATTGAACTTTTAAAGGCATTGGCGGTTATAAATGAAGGAAACCCAATTAAGAATTATAAAATAAATATAATAATAGATTCCAGAGTTAATAAAAATGTTAATATATTTATGGGTAAGGGTAAAAATAATTCTTTTATAGATTTTATAGATGCATCAAATATAGGTCCTCAAACTATTATCAGTATAGAAGATAAATTAAATAATGGTGAAATAGTTGCAATAGCAGGAGATAGAACATCAAACAAAACTGATAAAGTTAATTATATAAATTTTTTAGGAGAAGAAGCCCCTTTTCCATGCGGTGCTTTTTTGATACCTATTTTGCTTAAATATCCTGTTTATTATTTTTTTGCTTTAAGAGAAAAAGACAGAATACTTTCAAAGAAATATAATTTTTATATACATTCTTCTAAAATAAAATTAGATAATGAAGAGCTTAAAAACAGAAAGAGAAAGAATGAAATTATATTGGAATTAACAAGAGAATTTGCCTCTATTATTGAACAAAAGGCTATAGAATATCCTTATCAGTGGTATAATTTCCATGATTTTTGGTATAAGGGGAATTAGTTTATGAATAAAAATCCAAACAGCAAGAAAATTTATTTAGAGAATGATTATTATATAAAGCCTTCTTTTTATGATTTAGATCCTATGGGTGTTGTTTGGCATGGCAATTATATAAAGTTTATGGAGCAGGCTAGGGAGGCTATGCTTTCTATTATAGATTATGATTATGATATTATGACTGCCAAAGGTGTTATGTGGCCTATAGTAAAACTGGAAATAAAATATATTAACTCTATTAAATTGAATCAAAAGGTGAGAATACATACGGCTATTACAGAATATTTAAATGGAATGAAAACAGAATATACTTTTTATGATGAAAATAATAAAATAATATCCAAGTCTTCTACATTGCAGATGCCTATAGATTCAGAAACTAGAAAAGGTTTTTTAAATAGTCCTAAAGATTTTATTGAAAGGATAGAAAAGCTTAATAAATTTTAAAACTATTTATATAGATTTTTTACAATTTGAATATTTTTTGTATTTTATATATAAATAGTAATAATTGGATAATACAGCATGAAAAGAATTTATTTGTTTATAATATTAAATTTATTTGTTTATTCTCTTTTATTCAGTCAGATAAATGAAGAATATAAAAATGCTAAACTATTGAAAGGCACATATACTCAAATAGTTACGCAGAAAGGAAGAAATTTTGAATCATCAGGCGATTTTATAATTGCGGGCGGATATGGAATATGCTGGCTTACAAAAGAGCCTAAAGAGTCTATTACAGTTATGGGAGAAAAGAGTGTTGTGCAGATACTTCCTAATGGAAAAAAGAAAGTTATGGCAGATTCAAACAATGCTATGTTTTCTCAAATAGCTAATATAATAAAATCTATATTTACTTATGATGAAAAAACTATAAAAGAATCTTTCAGCCAAAGTATTGAAAATAATATAATTGTTTATACTCCGAAAACTGATGAGCTAAAAAAAATTATGTCTAAAATAGAAGTATCTTTTGCTAAAGAAGGATATATAGAAAAAATAAAGATATATTCTAAAAATTCAAGTACAACAGAATATATAATGAAAGTTTTATCCAAATCAGATACTTTGACTTCTGAGGAGATAAAATATTTTGAGTAATAGAAAGCCTCTTATATTTTTGTGGCTGTTTTTTCATATATTTGCTGTTGTTGTATTTGTAATAAGACATGAGAATATTGCCAAAATAGATACTAATTTTTTATCTATAACTCCAAAATTTCTTGAAGATAAAGATTTTCAAAAACCTTTAGAGGATTTCTTTTTAAAAAATTCAAGCACTGTAAAAATATTTGTAGAAAGTGAAGATTTTGACATTGCTAAAGATAATGCTTTGAAATTAGAAGAATATATAAATGAATTGGATACTAATGTTCAAGTTAATTTGTATTCTAAAAATTATGATGATGTTTTAAACATGATTGTAAAATATAAATATCAGCTTCTTCCAAATGAAATAAGAAATTATTTACTTAATGATGAAGCTTATATTGTATCAGAAAATTCTCTTGCCAATTTTTATTCTCCGTTTTTCATACCTATAGTTGATAATGTAGAAGATGATCCTTTCTTTGTAGTGAATTCCAAAATAAATGAAATTTTAGTATCAGAAAATAATATGGAATCAAGAGACGGCATACAGTTTATTAATTATGATAATAAATATAATGTTTTGCTTAATATAGATATGCCTAAAAAGATAGACAGCGATAATTTTTTTAATAATCTTACATCTTTTTTAAGCACTTTGGAAACTAATGAAAATATAAAAACATATATATCAGGTGTTCCTATTCATACATATTATAGTCAAAAGAGTGCCCAAAGAGAAATTACCATTATATCTATTGTATCTTTAATAGTTATTTGTCTTATGTTTATATTCGTATTTAAATCTGTAAAGCCGTATATTATTTCTATGTGTACAATATTTTTGGCAGGTGCTTCGGCATTTTTATTGTCATCAGTATTTTTCAGCTCTATTCATATATTTACATTTGTATTCGGAACTAGTTTGATAGGTATATCGATAGATCATTCAATACATTTTATAACTGAATGGTACAATGAAAAAGATAAAAAAGAAGTATTAAAAAAAATATTTCCAAGCATGCTTTTAGGTTTTATAACTACAATAATAAGTTATTTATCATTATCTTTAACTTCTCTTACATTATTAAAACAAATAGCATTATTTTCAATATTCGGACTTGTCAGTTCATTTTTAACAGTAAACATAATGTATCCTATTATATTTAAAAATGATAAGAGGGTAATAAAAGATTCTGTTATTAATTTAAGTAAAAATATATTAGTCAGATATGTTAAATTAATTAATACTAAAATAATAGCAGTATTTTTTATAATAGTTATTCTAGTTTCTATATTAACTATACCAAGAATTAAGGTTAATTTTTCTGCTAATCAGCTTTATAGTACACCTGATTTTCTACTTGAAAGCGAAACAGAAGTTTATAAAAGATTAAATACATCTCTTGCAAAAAATATTATCATATCAAGAGGTGATACTTTATCTAAAGCATTACAGGCAGAGGAGAGTATAGGAAACTCTTTTACAAATAATTATATGGCAATATCTAGGGTACTGTATTCAGAGGAAATGCAAAGAGATAATATGAAACTTGTAGAAAAGAAATTAATGCCGCTTTTAAGGACTCAGATAAATTCACTAGATTTAAATGAAAGTTCTTATAATAAGATAATGACAGAGTTCAGCAATGTAAAAAATGAAATTCTTGATATAAACGCAATAATAGATGAACCTAGCTTTAGCGATCTTAAAAAAATTATTGTTACAAATAATAATAAATATTTTCTCATAGCAACAAGCGATTATAATACAAATAATATAGTAAAGTCTGCGAATAAAGATGTTAAAATATTCAATATTAATGAAGAAATAAATGATGCTTTGGATAGTACGGCAAAAACTGCTTTAAAGATGGCAATAATCGCTTATATTTTAATATTTATAGCCATAATGATTTACTTTAATAAAAAACAGGCTTTAGCTATAATTTTGGTTCAAATGATGTCAATACTTATAAATTTGTCTTTGCATTCTATATTTTCAATAAATATAAATATATTTTCAATATTTGCTTTAATACTTTCAATAGGAATATCAATAGATTATGCCATATTTTTCTCTAATAGTGCTGCTGATAAAGAGATAACATTTTTGGCTGTATTTTTGTCTATGATGACAACTGTTTTATCATTTGGAACATTAGCATTCAGCGGATTTATACCGGTAAAATCTTTTGGTTTATTTTTATTTATAGGAGTTTTATCATCATTTATAATTTCTCCTATATTGTTTAAATTTAATAAATTGATAAAGAATGTTTAAATATAGTATATTTCTTATATATTAAGAACTATTTGACATTTTTATTATAGAATTATATACTGAATTCTGAGGTGCATTTATGAGTAATTTTTTATTGGATTTTGGAATTATTAATTGTTTAGCTAGGAACAAAGATGAACTCTACAGCAGATATTTTTTAAATGGAGAATATGGTTTAAAAGAGAATAATGATTATACTAAAAAATTTTTTCTTGGTAAAATAGATAATGACTTTTTTAATTTTGAGCTTGATAACCCTTATAATAATAAAATAAATAAAATGGCTTTGCATGCTTGCAATCAATTGAAGCCTATTATAGATGAAGCTAAAAAAAGATACGGAAAAAATAGAATATCTGTTATAGTGGGAACATGTGAAAATGGAAGCGATGAAACAAAAGATTATATATTAAAAGGCACTGTTTCAGATGAAAAAAGAATACTTGTTATGCAAAGTTTGAATATATGCTGTGATTTTTTACAAAAGTATTTTGATGTAAGCGGCATATCATTTACAATATCAACAGCCTGTACATCCAGTGCTAATGCCATTATTACTGCTGATGAACTTATAAGAAGCAATGTAATAGATGCAGCAATAGTAGGAGGAGCAGATGTTGTAACTGATACTGTTGTTTACGGATTTGATTCGCTTGAGGTAGTTGATTATAATAAGACAAATTCTTTTTCAAAAAATAGAAGCGGAATTAATTTGGGTGAGGGAGCTGCTTTTACAGTACTTGCAAGAGAGAATTTTATTGATTCTAAAGATGCTCTATATCTTAAAGGTTATAACAGCAATTCAGATTCTCATCATATGACTAGTCCTGATATAGAAGGAAATACTACAAGCAAATGTATTAATGATGCATTGAAAAAGGCTGATATGAATATAAATGCTATAGATTATATTAACCTTCATGGTACTGGAACTTTGATAAATGATAAAATGGAAAGTACAACTCTTAATAGAGTCAATGCTTCTAATATATACTGCAGTTCAAGTAAAACATCATTCGGACATACTATAGGTGCTGCCGGTGCAATGGAGCTTGGAGTATGTTTTATTACACTTTCAAGCATGAATAAAGAAAAAATACTTCCTCCTCATATATATGACGGGGAGTATGACGATGGTTTAGATAAAATAAATTTGGTTAATGGAAAAATTAAAGCTGACAGACTCGAAAACTGTATGAGTGTTTCATTTGGTTTCGGCGGAAGCAATACTTGTTTAATAGTTGGTAAATAATTTTGTATGAAAAATAAATATAATTTAAATATACCTCATAAAGGAAAAATGCTTTTAATAGACGGCATTATTGATATTAATTTTGATGATAATGAAATACTTACTTTTTCTGATATAAAAAAAGATAATATTTTTTATGATGATTCAGAGATTGAAGGTATAGATTCATATATATTTACTGAGTATGCCGCACAAACCTCAGCTGCTTATAATGGTGCTTTATCTAATAATACGGATGATAAAAGAGTTGGATTTATTTTAAATATAAAAAAAGCTGATTGTTATATTGATAAAGTAAAATCTAATAATAGAGTTTATATATTTGTAAAAGAAACTTTAAAAGATAATAATATAGCTTATTATGACGGAGAAGTAATTATTTATAATGATGACATTAATAATTTAGAAGAATATAAAACTGTAATTAATAAAGCAGAAAAAGTTATGAACTGTTCTATTATGGCTATGGAAAGTTCAGCAGATAATTTAATAAATGGATAAATTGATGGGAAATAAAAACAAATCTATTTTAATAACAGGTGCTTCCGGAAGTATAGGGCTTGCCATATCAAAAAAGATTATAGCCAATGGTTATGATGCTGTAATGTGCTATAATAAAAATGATTCTTTTATAGATGATATTAAGAATTATGCTAAAGATTATAATGTTAACATAAGATTTCTGAAAATAGATGTTTCAAACAGAGAAGAGTCTAAAAATATTTTATTAAAGGATATTGAGGAAAATTCATCCTATTATGGTATAGTTCTTTCATCCGGCATAACAATGGATAATGCTTTTCCGGCTATGACAGGAGAAGAATGGGACAGAGTTATTGATATAAACCTTAAAAGTTTTTACAACATAGTAAATCCTGTTATAATGCCTATGATAAGAAATAAAAACGGCGGACGCATTATAGCTATAAGCTCTATATCAGGAATTGTAGGAAATAGGGGGCAGGTTAATTATTCCGCTTCAAAGGCCGGACTTATTGGAGCTGTAAAATCTTTGGCCATAGAATTAGGTAAAAGAAACATCACAGTAAACTGCATAGCACCTGGTGTTATAGAAAGTGAAATGATAAATGATGAAATAATAGAACATGCTAAAAACATGATAGCTTTAAAAAGAATCGGCAAACCGGAAGATATTGCTAATGCTGTAAGCTTTTTATTATCAGAAGAGGCAAATTATATTACTAAACAGGTTATCAGTGTAGACGGCGGAATGTTTTAACTTGTATATTTTTTTATAAAGTTATTAATAGTGTCCCAATATAGATTTTCATCAGATAATACTGCTTTTATATGTTCTCCGTTTTTAATTATTAATTTTTCTTTATCTGAACAGCATGCATCATATAATTTATTAACCATATTAGGATTAACTAATGAATCTTTATCCCCATGTATAAAAAGTATAGGCACTTTGGATTTTGACACGGCATTTATTACATTAATATCATTAAATGAAAATCCAAGTCTAATTTTTGTCATAAATGAAGTAAGAGGTATTATAGGAAAAAACGGCAGTTTATATGATATATCAAGCCTTTCTTTAAGCTGCTCTTTAGCACTTGTAAAACCGGCATCTTCTATTATAGCTTTAACATTATCTTCTATATTTTCACAACTGCACATCATAACAGAATTTGCTCCCATTGAAATACCGTATAAAATTATTTGAGAATTTTCATAATTATTTTTTATATATTCAATCCAAGAAAGTATATCCAATCTCTCCAAATATCCAAGCGAGTATATTCTTCCTTCACTGTCTCCATGAGTTCTCAAATCAATCAGTATTATATTAAATCCCATATTATAATATTTTTCTGCAAAATATTTCATATAAGAGCCTCTGCCTTCATAAGGATGAGCTATTATTACATATATATTGCTTTTATCATTTTCTATAATATGAGCATGCAGTTTCATATTATCGCTTGATATTGTATATATATCTTTTTGGCTGTTTTCAAACCATTTTCTTCTGTTTTCTTTAATTTGTTTTTGTTCTTCTGTTTCTTTTTTGTCTTTTTCTTTTCTTTCAAAAAGTTTTTTATTAGTTTTTATAAATATTTTATTTACAAAATGATTTGGTATTATAAAGAATAATACTGCTATTATAATAAATATAATAATACATAAAATAAACATAATAAATAGTTTTGAAATTAAAAGAAATTATATATCTTTATTCATTTTCTTTAGAATCTGTAGCTATGCTTAATCTTGTAAATCCGGCATTTTTAACACTGTCTATAACAGATATTAATACCTGTGTTTTAACATCTTCATCGGATCTTATTTCTACAGGTTTTTCTAATTCACCCTCTGTTTTTGCTAAATCTGCCAAATTAACATCTAAATCTTCAACTAAATACCCATTAATATATTTTTGTCCGTCTTTAGATATTGTTATAACTATATTTTCATTTTTTTCAGCACCTACAGCAGAACTTGATTTTGGAAGGCTTATTTCTATTTGAGGAGTTTCAACAATAGTGGAACCCACCATGAAAAAAATTAGTAAGTTAAATACTATATCTATCATGGGGGTTAAATCTATTCCGCTTTTTATTTCAAATCTTCTTCTGAATTTCATTTATATTCCGCTATTGTTTTTATATAAATTATTGAACATTTATAGTTCTTACATTACTTAGGAAATGCTGACCTTTATATAGAATAGAAATTTTATATTCTCCTTTTCCATATTCTGCCTTAAATGTTCTTCCTAATATACCGTTTCCCATATCTTTTACATCATATATAATATTTCCTATATATGTTTTTCCGTCATCACCTGCTATGCGTGCCTCTTTATCAGCCATTTCAACAGAAATTTTAAAATCAGTGAAAGCAGCTTTATTTAATATTCTATATTTTATAGTTATATCATCTCCATATTTTGCAGTATCTGAGAAGTCTACAGATTCTGCTACTATATCAGCAAATGTTACAGTAACATATACACCTACGCCTCTTTTCACAGCACCAACTCCTATAGAATTAAAATTCTTATTTAAGATATTTTTTTTGCTGTCAGGAGTACTCATCAAATTTTTTACTATAGTTTCAGCAGCTTTTTTATCTGTAAAAGGTATAACATCTAATTTGCCTAAACTTTCGCTTATATTTCCTACCATTTCAGGATATAATTTAACTTGTCTTGCTTTTGAATCTAATCCGTCTAAATCTGTATTACTGAAAAACTTGTTTTTTGCCATATTATCTGCATGATATAATGCTAAAGAATGCAGTCTTTGATTATTTGGCAAAGGAGGAAGCGATACCCTACTTCTTTCTAAATTGATTAATCTCAATACTTCATCTTCAATAGTATTGGCACTTAATATTAGAGTTGATAAAAATATTAATATGATTACAAAATTCAACTTTTTCATTGAAAATCTCCAAATGTTTTATTATTGCTATATAAAAGCATATTTTATAACATATTGTAAAAAAATAAAATAGTAAAACTTTATTTTTAAAGTAATTATTGTAAATAAAAAATTAATTGATAAATCTGTTTAGTATGATATAATCGACTTAATTTAATTATAAATTATGGAGTTATTTTATGAACGTTTTAGTAATCAATTCAGGCAGTTCAAGTATTAAATACCAATTATTTGCTATGCCTGAAGCTAAAGTTTTAGCCAAAGGTTTATTAGAGAAAATAGGAGAAGAGATAAGTGCTTTAAAGCATACAGCAGTAGAAAAAGGAAAAGAAAAGAAATTAGAGCAAAAAGTTCCAGATCATAAAGCAGGTATGTCTTTAATTTTCTCACTTTTAACAGATAAAGAAGTTGGAGTTATATCTGATATGAAAGAAATATCCGGAGTAGGACACAGAGTTGTACATGGAGGAGAATCTTTCAGCAACAGTACATTAATTACAGAAGAAGCTATAAAAGCTATTGAAGATTGCTGCGATATAGCACCTCTTCATAACCCAGCAGGTTTACAAGGTATAAGAGCTTGTCAGGAAATATTAAAAGATGTAAAAATGGTTGCAGTTTTTGATACAAGCTTCCATCAAACAATACCTGAGCATGCTTATATGTATGCAGTTCCTCATGAATGGTATGAAAAATATAAAGTACGCCGTTATGGTTTCCATGGTACTTCACATAAATATGTTTACGGAGAATTCTGTAAAGTTAATAACAAACCTAATGCTAATGTTATAGTTTGTCACTTAGGTAACGGTGCAAGCGTAACAGCAGTTAAAGAAGGCAAATCAGTTGATACTAGTATGGGTTTAACTCCATTAGAAGGTTTAGTAATGGGTACTAGATCCGGAGATATGGATCCTGCAGTTGCTACTTTTATGATGGCTAAAGAAAATAAGTCTGCTAAAGAAATGGATAATATTTTAAACAAAAAAAGCGGTCTTTTAGGTGTTTCAGGTGTAAGTAATGATATGAGAAACTTGGAAGAGGCTTCTAAAACTAATCATAAAGCAGCTTTAGCTATAGATATGTTCTGCTACAGAGTAAAAAAATACATAGGTTCTTATATGGCTGTACTAGGTCATCTTGACGGTATAGTATTTACAGGCGGTATAGGTGAAAATAGTGCATTTATAAGAGGTAAAATTCTTGAAGGTTTAGATGAACTTGGTATTAAATGCGATGCTGATAAAAACTCTAAAGCTAGAGGATGTGCTAACTTTGAAAAAGATGGTGCTGCTATTAAACTCTATGTTATAGCTACTGATGAAGAAAAAGCTATAGCAATGGATACTTATAATATTGCTTTAAAATAATTTAATATAACATTTATAAATAGGGTATCTTTATATTTAAGATGCCCTATTTTTATAACTAAAGGTTCTTATTAATGATATTAAATTTAGATAGTTTGAAAGATTCAATTAATGCTTTAGATAGATCTATTAAAGTTTATAATAAAATTCAAAATGATGATAATGATTTGATTCTGACTGTTAGAGCTGGAGTAATACAAAATTTTGAAATAGCATTTGAACAAAGTTGGAAATTTATTCAACGTTGGCTAAGTCCTGATATAACTAGCGGTATCACTAAAAAAGAATTGTTCAGACTTGCTGCTAAGCATTTACTTATAGATGATGTTGAAAAATGGATTAAATTTAAAGATGCTGGAAATTCTGCTTCTCATATTTATTCTAATGATTTATCCCAAGAAGTATTTAATGAGGCTTTAAAGTTTTTACCTTATGCTGAGAATTTATTAAAGCGTTTAGAGGATAATAATGAATGATCAACTTATCTGAAAATGAAATAAATATAATAAAAGATATTTTGAAAAATCATATATATGAAGGCGAGGTTTATATATTCGGTTCTAGAGTAAGGGGAAATAATAAAAAATTTTCTGATATAGATTTAGCGGTTAATATTAATAGAAAATTATCATTAAGTGAGATTTCAGCAATTAAAGATGATTTCGATGAAAGCGATTTAATTTATACGGCCGATATAATAGATTACAATTCTATAAGTGAAGAATTCAAAAATATAATAGATTCAAATAAAAAAATAATATATAAATCTAATTAATAATTTTGATTATACAATTATATTTTTTTTTCGATACTTAATACAATACTATAATTTTTTAGAGAAGTCTATGAACAAGAATATATTAATTTTTTTATTATTATTAGTTTTTTTAATATCATGCAGCCATGAGCCTAAAGATATATTAAATGAAATTACAATTTCTGTAGGACCAGAACCGCAAACTATTGATCCTACAATAAATTCTGCTATAGACGGCATGATATATACAACACATTTATTTGAAAATTTAACAATAAAAGATGAAAACGGCAATATAATTCCAGGTGCTGCAGAGAGCTGGATATCTTCAAATAATAATACAGTTTATATATTTAATATAAGAAGCAATGCAAAATGGTGCGACGGTGTTCCTGTAACTGCTAATGATTTTGTTTATGCTTGGAGTAGAATAGTGGATCCTAAATCCGGATCATCTTATGCTGTATTTTTGGATGTTGTGAAGAATGCTGATGATATTATGTCCGGAGATAAGGATAAAAATACATTAGGAGTAAAGGCATTAGATGATAAGACTTTGTATGTAGAATTGGAATATCCTGTTCCGTATTTTTTAGAAATGGTTGCACATACTGCATATACTCCTTTACGTGAAGATATAGTAAGTAAAAATGAAGACGGATGGACTTTGAAGCCTGAAACTATGATTGGCAACGGAGCTTTTCAAATTGTACGCTGGGATCATAATTCAAGATTGGTTGTACGTAAAAATACAGATTATTGGAATTATAAAGAGATTAAACCAGATATAATTAATTTTGAGTTTATAGAAGATGCTAATACCGCTATGGCTGCTGTTCTTAATGAAGATATATATTTTTACCATATTACTCCTCCAAATGACAGAGAGAGATTAATTAATGAAGGCATAGCAAGGGTAATACCTAATATATCTCTTTATTTTTATGAGGTAGATCATAAAAAAGCCCCTTTCAATGATGCAAGGGTAAGAAGAGCAATTTCGCTTGCAATAGATAGACAATATATAGTAGAAAATATAATGAAAGCAGGAGAGAGACCTGCTGCTGCTATTGTACCTTATAATGTTAAAGATGTTTATGGAAGCAATGATTTTAGGGATAAAAAAGAAGAATATTTCTCTACAAAGACTAATGATTATCAAAAAAATATAGAAGAGGCAAGAGAATTATTAGCTGAGGCTGGTTATCCTAATGGAGAGGGTTTTCCTGTGTTTGAATTCATAACTAACCCTGGTTTTCATATAACAGTTGCAGAAAGCATACAGGCTATGCTTAAAGATGCTTTAAATATTAATATGGTTATAGTTCAGGAAGAATGGGCTGTACTTTTACAAACTAGAAGAGAAGGTAATTTTGATATGGCAAGACAGGGATGGGTAGGAGGATATAATAATCCTGCTGCATTTTTATCATTGGTAAAGACAGGATATGTTCTTAATGAAGGAAAATACAGCAATCCTGATTTTGATAAAACTTTAATGGATGCTTATATTTCTGAAAGCGATGAAGACAGAAGTATGTATTTGCATAAGGCAGAAGATATAGCTATGAATGATATGGCAATAATACCTATATTTTATTATGCAGGAACAGTTATGCAAAGCCCTAAACTTACTAATGTTATGTATGATGTATTTGGAATACATAATTTTAGTAAAGCAGAAATAATAAAAGATTAATATACAATTATTATATTTGACAAAATAAAATTATATTATATAATATATTTCGTTAAAAGCTCGGGTGGTGGAATAGGTAGACACAACAGCTTGAGGTGCTGTCGGGTAACACCGTGCTGGTTCAAGTCCAGTCTCGAGCAAATTTTAATAATTTTCTTAAATTTATTTTTTAATTATATATAATATTTTTCTCTAAATTTGTCTCTTAATTTCCTGATAGGAATATACCAACCAAATTTTTTTACAAATTTATTTCTTTTATTTGTAAATTTTATAGCTCTTTTTAATCTGCCATATAAAATATCATCATATTTATCTAAATAAATATCTGAAGTTAATGCGGTAGAAACTAAAAATAAATATTTATCAAAATAATAGTTATTAGAAACGTACTCTAATATATTGAAGTCTTTTTTCTTAATTATTTCTATAGTTATAAAATCTTGCTCTTTACCTTCTCTTTGAATCTGAGAAATTTCACAAGTAATTTCACCTATGTCTCCAATAATATCATTAATATTTATTTTAATGTCTTTATTCCATAAAATGGCATTATTATTTTCTACATCTACATTAAATTGATGTAAACCAAGATATTTTTCAAATTGTGCTTCATTTCTATGATGTTTTAAAATAATTTTTCCATTTATTTTAACTACATGTAAAAAGTTGAAAATGGAATTCATAGGTAAAAAAGAATGATCTAAAGCATTTTGCATATGAACTTCATCAAAAAAATTTGCTTTATATTTTTCATAGAGTCTTTCAGATAAACAAAATTCTGTTTCTACTATAGGTGTTTTATTGTATTTATTTAATAAAAATCTATAATATTCTGCTAATGGATCGCATGCATAAATAATAACATCTTTATTAGGGTTTAATACAGTTATAGGTCCACTTCCAACATCTAAAATTTTTTTTGCATCACTAGAATGTTCTATCTTACTTTGTTCTATTTTATTACCAACATAATAATTCCAGTAATCATTTGACATAGCCCATTCCCAGAATCCTACTTCACTTCCTATACCATCTAACCATCTATAAAGAAATTTTTTAAAGTTATCTTCATTTATATCAAACATTTATGTACTCCATTATTTAAAATAAGAAAAAGCAAAAAAATATTTAGCCTTATAGGATTAAGGTTAATATAATAATTGTATTTAGCGATAATGTTATTTAAATTTGCGATGCGATGCGATGCGATGCGATGCGATGCGATGCGATGCGATGCGATGCGATTTATATAACATATGAATTACCTCTTTATGATATTCAATTTAGTATATATATAAAAGTTATATTTGTCAATCATATTTTATATGATTGAAATTATAGATTATTTTCATTTGTTTCTATTTTATTTACTATTACTTTATCTATTCTAGCACCGTCCATATCAACAATTTCTAAATTTAAATTTTTCCATTCAATAGATTCACCTTCTGATGGAACATGCTGCATAAGTTCAAGTATTAATCCGCTTATTGTATTATATGTATTGGATGCATTTTCATCTTCTATTTCAAAATATTCTAAGAAATCGTATATAGGACATTGTCCGTCTACAAACCATCCTCCGTTTTTTCTTTTCTTTATATCTTTGCTTTCTTTACCTTCTGATACAGAACCAACTAATGCTGAGAATATGTCGCTTTGAGTTACCATACCGTCTATATTTCCAAACTCATCCGATATAAGACCTATTTTAGTTTTATTCTTTTTCATCTCTTCAAGCACTAAATATACTTCCATATTGTTATGGAAATAATTAGCTTTTTTAACAAATTTTTCTATTTTTGCCTTTGCTGTATTTAATTTGTCAAATATATCTGTTACTCTAACAACTCCTATAATATTGTCCAAATTATTATCTACAACGGGATAAGCTGAGAATGAATGCTTGGATACAATTTTTTTAATTTCATCATTGCTCATATTAATATCTAAGAATACTATATCGCTTCTATGAGTCATTATTGATTCAATTTTTCTGTCTCCCAAAAAGAATGCTCTTTCTATAATATCCTGTTCTATATCTTTTACTTCTCCGCCTTGTCTTCCTTCTTCTATCATTGATTTTATTTCTTCTTCTGTTACAGGGCTTTTATCATCTTTTATTCCTAAAACTCTTGAAACTATAGATGCACTTTTTGATAATATCCAAACAAACGGACCGCCTATTTTTGAAAGTATAGTCATTGGACTTGCAACAACTTTTGCTATTTTTTCAGGCATAACCATTCCTATTCTTTTAGGTACAAGTTCTCCGAATATTAAAGTTAAATATGTTACTAATGCTACTACTATTACTTGTGCTATTATAGGTGCATACGTTTGCGGTATATGAATTTTTGTAAGTATATTTGAAAGTTCTTTTGCTACAGTATCTCCTGAATATATACCTGTTAATATACCTATAAGAGTTATTCCTATTTGTATTGTGGATAGAAATTTATCAGGGTCATTTGCAAGAGATAATGCTGCATCTGCTCCTTTATTTCCTTCTTTACTGTCTTTCATTAATGATGTTTTTCTTGCTGAAATTACTGCTATTTCGGACATGGCAAATATGCCGTTTAAAAGTATTAACACTATTATTATTATTATATCCATTATATTTTATCCTTATATATAAAAATTTTATTTAAAATGCTTCTTATTAATGATTGTATTTTATGTTTTCTTATATAATAAAATAGAGATGTATATTTTTTTAGATGTATCTTTATATAAAAATGACAAGTATCGAAAGTATTATCTCCTAATAAAAACTAGGAGTTTTAAATAATTAAACCGCTGCATAAGATATTTATTTAAATCCTATTAATGTTTGTGTATATAGTTATAATATAATACAAATATTTAAAAATTACAAGATATAATATAAATATTTTTTACAATTTAGATTAATAGTAAAATATGTTTAATTAATAGTGATCTTTTTTATTAATCCTGTAGGAAGTTCCGGTATATATATAGTATCATTAGTTACATCTATATCAGCAGCACCTCTTAATGAACCTTCTATTTTTTCTAATTGTTCTTTTGTATTTAAATCAAATGAATATATTGATGCATTAGTTCCGCCTTCTCCCCAATCTGAAACATATAGTTTATTATTATATACAGCTGCACCGTCTAATCCGCCTGCACCTATTATAAAATCAACCCATTTATCTAAACCGCTTCCGTCTGCATTAAAAGTATATATATATCCGGTATTTTCTGCTCCCATAAATCCATTCGATACAACATACAGAATACCATTGTCAAATGCTATGCCGTTAGCACCATAAACATTATCTACAGTGTTTATAATAGAAAGTGATGAATTATTTTCTATTTTTATTATATATACTTTGCTGCTTCCTGTATCTGTAACTGCTATGGTTTCATTATCTATTGCTGCTATATCATTTAATAATTTAGCATCTTCTATAGTGAATCTTGTTATTATTGTATTATCTTTAACATTTGCAAGAACTATATTTCCAGGCAATCCGTTATCTCCGTCCTGATCGGCGATTGCAATAATATCATCTGTTATAAAATAAAATCCTCTAGGAGCATCCAATTCTCCTTCAAAAAGTTTTATAGGATTAGAACCATCTTCATTAACACATAAGAAAAATCCGTCTCTTGTTTTATCAGCTTCTCCAATATTTGAAATATATAATTTGCCGTTTCTTAGTCTAATGCTTTCAGGAGCAGATGTACCTTCAGCATTTATTGTTACAGCTTCCTTTTTATTGGCATTATATTCAGAAACTTCTTCTGTATTATTATTTGAACATGAAATAATAAGAATAGAAAATAATAATGCGATAATTTTATTCATAATTAAACTCCTTAGTCTTAATTTATATTATTTTTGGTATATATCAATATAAAAAATTAAAATTATTTTATTTTTGACATTTAATTTATATAAAAAAGAAAAAGACTTTCAATTAAATAATCGAAAGTCTTAATCTTATATTATATATTGGAGGCTAAAATTTATGTATGTCTATGTTTTTCTCTAATCTCTCCAATTCATCTTTTAAAAACTCTTTCCATTTATCCGGTCTGAAAATAGGGGAGGTTATGAATATATCCTTATCACCTCTTCCGGACATATTAACTATTATAACATCATCCTTACTATAATTTTTTGCATATTCAATAGCTTTAGCGCCAGCATGAGCACTTTCTAAAGCAAATATAACTCCTTCATTCCTTGCAAATTCTTTTACAGCATTAATTGCTTCTTTATCAGTAGCATAAGTAAACTCTATCCTTCCTGATTCTCCTAAATATGCAAGCTGAGGTCCAACTCCAGGATAATCCAGTCCTGCAGATATAGACATAGTTTCAGATATCTCTCCATTTTCTTTTAAAATGAATTTACTCATATAACCCTGAGCAGCAACATCTTTAGCATAAGGATTTTGCATTCTAATAGCATTTTCTCCTAAATTCATGCTTATTCCGCCGGCTTCTACTGCTATTAATTTAGGACTTTCTTTTTCAATAAAAGGTTCAAAGAAACCTATAGCATTAGAACCTCCTCCTACGCATGCTATCATAGCTTTAACATTCAAATTCTTTTCCTGTATTTGCTTTTCTAATTCCCTTCCTATTACAGATTGGAAAGTTCTTACAATATCCGGATACGGACTAGGTCCTACAGCACTTCCAAGAAGATAATGCGTATCTTTCAAATCTTTAACCCAATCTTCTAAAGCTACATCAACAGCATCTTTAAGGCCTCTTCCTCCTCTTGTAACCGATATTACATTTGCCCCATATAATTCCATAGATGCTACATTAGGCTGCTGTCTTTTTACGTCAATTTCACCCATATAAATTGAGCATTCCATTCCTAATTTAGCACATGCTGCAGCGGTGGCAAGCCCATGCTGTCCTGCCCCTGTTTCTGCTATAATCTTTTTCTTACCCATTTTTTTAGCGAGTAATGCCTGTCCTATAGAATTATTGATTTTGTGTGCCCCTGTATGTGCAAGCCCTTCCAGCTTCACATAGATTTTTGCCCCGCCTATTTTTTCAGATAAATTTTTTGCATACATTAAAGGTGTAGGTCTTCCTATAAAATCGGCTCTTAGTTCTGCAAGTTCTTCTAAAAATTCTTTATCATTGATATAGTGTAAAAATGCGTTTTCTAATTCAATTAATAATTTTTCTAATTCTGCAGGTACAAATCTTCCCCCGAATTTACCAAAAAAACCCTTATCGCTATTTTTCATTTTATTAATCCTCATTAAAGTTATTTTTGTTAGTAGCATTACTTTATATAGTAATATTACCATATAATTATAATTTGTCAACAATATTTTTAAGTTTTTTATTTTCATTATTAAAAAATAGTTTATAATAAAATCAGCATATATCGGAGTGATAATTAATGATAAAAGATAGAATAGACAGTATGTTTGTTCAAGCTAGGTTTTATTTTAATTTAGAGAAATATTCATCTGCTTTAAGAATATACTCTAAAATAATTAATTATTTTGAGAATTATGATAAAGTATTAGACAGTAATTATAGAGATAGATATTTTGCCCGTGTATGTTATAAAAAGGCTTTAACTTTATATTATCTAAATAGATATGAAGAGTCTGTAGAATATTATAATAAGGCTATAAATATTAATCCAATATATGAAAAAGCTTTTATTAATAAAGGCATTATATTGGCAAAGTTAATGGTATTTGATGCGGCATTAGAAGCATTTAATGCTGCAATAGAAATCAATGAAAGATCTGAGATATCTTATTTTAATATAGGTATAATATATTCCAAACTTGAGAGATATGAAGATGCATTATATTCTTTTAATAAAGCGGCAGAATTAGGATATGATTATGCATATTTGAATGTTGCTATTATTTTAGAGAGACTTGGAAGAATAGATGAGGCATTTAATATTTATGATAAAGCAATTAGTATAAATAAATCATTAGAAGTAATTTATTTAAATAAGGCCGGATTGCTTGTAAATATTGGAAAATATCAGGAGGCTATAAAATATCTTGATAAAGCATTATCAATATTGAATAATAAAAATTCTAAAGGTGATACCATTATTAAAAATAAAGAACATATAGAATATATGGAAATGGGCATAATAGAAGATGATACTATATATGATAGAATATACTTTTTAAAATCTGATGCATTAATAAATTTATCTCAATATGATTATGCTTTAACTTTACTTTTAAATATTAAGGAATCAAGTTCTGTTAATATATTTTATATAATATCAAGATTTATAGAATATATACCAATAGAAAAACTTATTAACATAATACTTGGAGAAGATAGTTTTTGGGTTGAAGAGAAAGAGGAATATTTTAATTTTATAGTAAGAGATATTGAAAATAAGGATAGAATAAAATTAAAAAAATTGTGGATACTTCAGTATATATTTTTATATTTAATATCTGTGAAGGATTATGATAAAATTAATGAAATATCTCATTATACAAGTATAGAAGTATTTAATGAAATGGCATTTGATAGAAGATATGATAATATAAAAGAGTTTTATCAAGATGATAATAATATAAGTCTTAAAAAAAATAAATTAAGAATGACTAGTGTAAAAAATGCCAATGATCCTAAAGAGGGTAAAATATTAATGCAATTGCTTAGAAATAATAACGTAAATTCTAAATATGCAAATATTAATAACTTTATAGCATTGCAGACATCATTCAGCAGATGCAAAGACTCTCTGACTATGTACAGGCTGTATGGTAAATACGATAATAAAGAAGGAACAGGATGCTGTTTAGTTTTTGATAAATCTTTTTTTGACACTTCTTTTAATAACAGAGGATCCGGAATACTTTTTTCATTTTCTTATGATAAAAATAATTATTCAAATATTGAGCTTTATGATGAGCAAACATTGCCTTTATATTTTGTTTTATATTATAATTTCAAAAGAAATGAAATAGTTTTTAATCCATGCGAGTCCGATTATGATAATTTAATTATTGATTTAAATAAAAATTATAGTGTTTGGAATCATGGGGATAAATTTTATGATAAATTAAAAAATAATATAGGATATGTATTTTGTTCAATATTTAATACTATCAAAACTTTTAATGCAGAAGAAATATCATTATCTTATCAGCTGCTTATGAATATACAATATTTAATAAAGGATTCTTCTTTTATAGAGGAGCAGGAAATGCGTATTATACAGTTAGTTGAATACGGAAGCAATCCTCTTCATATTGATAATGAAATGAAGCGTTCATATAAGAATTATCTTTATATATTTGATAATAAAGCATTAAAAGAAGTAATACTTGCTCCTAAAGTAAAAGATGCAGATTTCTTAGTTGAAAAGTTTAATGACAGACTTGCCAAAGCAACAAGCATATATAATTCAAAAAATATTAAAAATAAATATAAGATAAATGTGTATATTTCAACTTCTCCTATATCTTGACAAATACTTATTAATAATTATAATTTTGCAAAAAAATATATAGGATATGTATTATGAAAAAAATTATTTTTGTTTTATGCTTAATTTTATCAATATTTGCTGTTTCATGCGAAAAGGATAAAAAAGCTATTGATAAATTAACTGATAAGGTTAATGAAACAATAGACGATGCTTCTAAAGCAGCACAGGATGCTGTAGAAAAAGCAGGAGATACTACAGGAGATGTTTTAGATGATGCTTCTAAAGCTGTTGAAGATGGAATTCAGGATGCTTCTAAGGCTGTTGAAGGAGGAATGCAGGATGCTTCTAAAGCTATAGAAGAAGGCGTTGATAAGGCTAAAGAAGAAATATCAAATGCTGTAAATTAATAGTAAGTTCTATAATAGAAAATTATTGGCATGTTGCATTTTATTTATTAAATTGTAGTTGCCAATAGTTTTCATCATATATTGTAAGAAATTAATATTTTGGATTTATAATTTTATGTCAAAGAAAATTGCTTTAGTTGTATGGAGTAAAACCGGTAATACTAGATTAATGGGTAAAGCTATAAAAGAAGGTGCTGAGTCTAATGGGGCAGAGGTTGAAACTTTTAAGGCTTATAATTTTGATATTGATGCAGTTAAAAATTATGAATGCATAGCTTTAGGATGTCCTGCTATGGGAGCAGAAATTTTGGAAGATACGGAATTTCTGCCTATGTATGAAAATGTTAAACCATATTTGAAAGATAAAAAAGTATTTATATTCGGTTCTTACGGATGGGGTGACGGAAAATGGATGAGAGATTGGCAAGAAGATGCAGTAAACAATGGTATTACATTGTTTAGAGATCCTATTATAGCTAAAGAAAAACCAACAGATGATATATTAAATGAGCTTAAAAAAGTAGGCGTGGATTTAGCTAAATCTTAATTTATTTTCCTCTGCTGAAGAATGATTTAATCATAAGAAATGCCCCCATAGCAGCCAGTACTATATTCGGGAACCACATTGCTATAACAGGAGGTATAGTCTTTCCTCCAGCTATTATTTCTGCTGCTGTTATAAGTATATAATATATAACTACTACTATAACTGATAATCCGAATCCAAATCCTTTTCCGCTTCTTTTACCTACAATACCTAAAGGTGCTCCTATTATAACCATAAAAAGACATGCTGCTGGTATTGATAAGAATTTATGAAATTCTATATAATAAAAATATGGAACAGCCTCTTCTATAGCTTTTTGACGTATAGAATTTATTTCTGTTTTATTTGTGGTTATATAAGCATTAGAGAATGTTATTAAAGACATACTGTTAGTGTCAATATTTTGATATGCATTGTTAATAATTCCGTTTATTTGCTGATCCACGGATTTATTAGCTTCGATTTTTGCTTTTTTCATTTTAGAACGTATTTCCCATGAAGGCATTTCTCTTAGTCCTCTTTCATGAGAAGTTAATGTGCTTACATTTCTTACAATATTAATATCCATAGAATCAAATACTGTATAATCATTTGTTACAAAACCATAATTAGGCATTTCCTGCACTATACCGTCATATAATGTTAAAGTAACAACTCTTGAATTGGCTTCATTATTTTTCCACAATCCATATTTAGCAGTTATAACCCTTTTATTATCACTTGATCCGTCATATATAACTACATTTGATATACTTTTATCATCGGCATATTTAGCACCTATTGACAGATTCATATCGCTTATCTTTGAAAATTCTAATTTACCTACAGCAATAGAAGGACTTATATTAACCATATATGATATTAATGCCCTATATCTATAATTAGATTCACTCATAACAACATTGTTAAAAAATAATGAGAAAAGAAATGTTATAACTCCAAGTATTATTATAGGTACATATATTCTCATATGCGGGAAACCTAAAGCACGCATTACTATTATTTCATTATCTGAGGATAGTCTACCATAACTTATTATGCTTGCCATTAGTATTGACATAGGTATAGTTATAGCTATATTAAATGGAAGCATGTATACAAATACTTCCAATGACATAAATAAAGGAGCTCCATTATTCATAATAAGCCTTATCAATTCAGGCAGTAATTGTATTACAAATATGAATGTAAAAAATAATATCCCAGCTAAGAAAGGACCTATAGTTTCTTTAATTACGTATTTATTAATTTTTTTCATGTTTATATATAGCTAATAATAGTTCCAAATAATAATATTGCCAATGATATATAAATTAAATAATCACATACTATAGGAGTAATTAAAACCAACAATGCTTTAAATGAACTTTCTATATTAAATGAATATTTAATATTATTAAACATCATAATAATATAATATAATCCTAATATAAAAAACATTATAAACTGTATAAAGTAAAGAGAAGAAAACCTTCCGCATAATAAAGTTATAGGCAATATAAATATAAATATACCGTATAAACCAAAACAGTTATTTATGAATGTTTTAGTATTATTGCTGTCAGCATTCTTAAAAAATACTGATACTGTTAAGTTAATAATAGATATTTTTACTATATTTGATATTGCTATATATGCTGCTATACCAAAAGTAAATATAAATAGATTTAGTATATTGGATCTATTATTAATTGAATATATTGCAGATATTGATATGCTTAGAGAAGCTAATAAATATATTAATATTGAATATTCAAAATTAATAGATTTTTTTATAGCTTCTTTAGGTTTTAATAAGTAATAATATATAGCTTCATATATTTTCATTAATTTTCTCCAATATAATTTGGAATATAAATATACATAGGCACACCTATATATTTAGTATTCATTATTTCTTCATAAGGTATAGGCAATGAAGATTTAGGTTTTACTATATCAGAAACATTAGCAAGAAATAAATTTAATACATTGTTTTTTGTTTCCGGCTTTTTTATTATATAAGGTTCTTCATCTTCTATACCGCCAATTTCGGCAGCATCTTTTATAGCATCCTGTAATGTACCTATTGAATCTATAAGTCCTATTTCTAATGCTCTTTTACCGCTGAATACTCTTCCGTCAAATATATTATCTCTGTCTCCTTTTATTTTATCTCCTCTTGATTGTTCAACAACATTGGTAAATTGAGCAACAAATTCTTCTGTCATGCCCTGCCAATATTCCAATTCATCCTCTCTAGGCTCTCTGAAAGGGGAAAGAGAATCTTTATTTCTTCCGCTTTTTATAGTGTACATTTTAACGCCGTATTTATCCATTAGTCCGGAAACATTGAAGAATTGGGATATTACCCCTATGCTTCCTGTTAAAGTAGATTCATTAGCGTAGATTTTATCAGCTATCATTGATATATAATATCCTCCGCTTGCTGCCATGCTTCTAAATGATGCAACTATTGGTTTAGGATATTTTTCTTTTAGATTCTGCAAATATTTCAATGCCTCTTCGCATGAAGTTAATGAACCTCCTGGACTGTCTACTTGAAGAACTATAGCTTTTACTTTATCGTTTTTCATATAGTAGTCGAAATCATCCATTAATTCTTCTGTTACAGATGGAAATTCTATGCCAAGATTTGTTTTTCTTTTTACATGAGTTATTATGCCTGTTAAATCAATTACAGCTATACCGTCTTTTAATGATGTTTTATTAGGCAGTGTACTGGAAGATATTATTACTGATTTATTTTCAGGCTTTAAAAATATACTGAGCATTCCGGTAATTATTGAAATAATTATAAGTGCAAAAAATATTAACTCTCTTTTACTTTTTTCTTTTTTTGTTTTACTCTCTTTACTGATGATATTTTCTTCACTGCTTTCTTCTTTATAGTTTTCTTTTTCTTCTTCGTATGACATTGATTTTTTTCCTCCATTATAGTTAAATTATTTATATTATCCAGTGCTTCTGTTTTTTTATTTTCTTGATTATCGCTTTCTATTGTTTCTACATAAACATTATCTATATATAAACATACGAATATTACAGGTTCTCTTCCTATAATTTGAATAAACTTCTTTCTTAAAGCTTCTCTTACTTCATATTTGATTGTAGACGGAGTTCTTTTATTTCTATCAAGAAGTTTTCTTACAGCTTCTGTAGCAGATTTTGTGCCTTCTTCTATAAGCTGTTCATTTTTATTTATTAATCCTTCTTTTTCTCCTCCGTTATATGTGAAGCCTTTGCTTTCTAAATCTATTTTTATATCATAATGTCCTGTTTTATTTTTCTTTGCTACAACATTAGCTACAACAACACCATTTAAAGACAATTGCTCTCTGTCATGGAATATGCTTTCTTCCAAATCTCCTACACCCTTGCCATCAACATATATATTTCTTATTTCTATAGGTTCAGCTAATTTCGCTTCAAGGGTTTCATCTATTTCCAGTACATCTCCGTTATATAATAAAAATCCTTTAGTATCAAGTCCGTTTAAGTTTTCAACAAGCTTTATATGAGTTATTAAATGTCTCTTTTCTCCATGAATAGGTATGAAATATTTAGGTTTTACTAATCTGTACATTAATTTTAAATCTTCGCTTGAAGCATGCCCGGATACATGAAGAAGTTTTTTATCTTCTCCAACCATTTTTGCCCCAAGGTCAAATAAATTATTAATCATTCTTGTAACAGCCATTTCATTGCCAGGTATTACACTTGATGAAAATATAACCATATCTCCGTCTTCTACTTTTATATGCTTATGAGCTTCTGCTGCTATCAACGATAATGAAGAATAAGGTTCTCCCTGTGTTCCTGTGGTAATGCATACTACTTTTTCTCTAGGATATCTATTTATTTTATCTATTGGTATTACTATATCATAAAGGTTTAAATATCCCATTTCTTCAGCTATTTTTGTATATTTGATTAAGCTTCTGCCGGAAAATGCAACATATTTATTATTTACTTTTGCTGCTGTTACTAAATCCTGTATTCTTTCTATACTGCTTGCAAATACTGCAACAATAATCATTCCGTCTTCATAAGCAAATAACGGCGTCATTGTATTTTGAACAACACTTTCGCTCATAGAAAAACCATCTTTTTGACAGTTTGTTGAATCGGCAAGCATTAAAAGCACACCGTTTTCCCCATATTCAGCAAATTTATATAAATCTATGAATCTGTCAGTAGTAGGGTTTAAATCTATTTTGAAATCTCCTGTATGTATTATTACGCCAAGAGGTGTTGTGATTGCTACGCCTACACCATCAGGTATACTGTGATTTACTCTTATAAACTCTATATCAAAATTCATTCCTAATTGTATTTTATTTCTAGGCTCAATTTCAAATATTTTGATATCTTTATATTCATTTTTATAATCGTTAAATTTAGCTCTTAAAAATGCTATAGTTAATCTAGTACCATATATTGGAATATCTGGAAATTTTCTTGAAAAATGAGGTATAGCTCCAATATGATCCTCATGTCCATGAGTAAGAATTAATCCTATAACATTTTTATCTTCTAAATATGAAGTATCCGGTATCACATAATCTATTCCAAGCATGTGATATCTTGGAAACATAAAACCGCAATCAACTATTAATACTTCATTTCCATATTCTATTAGAGTCATATTCATACCAATTTCCTGAACTCCGCCAAGAGGTATGATTCTTATTTTATCTTTATTACTATTATCCATTAAATACTACTTTATTATTCTAAAACAAAAATTACATTAATATCATTTTATTTTAACTATAAAAAAGTATTAAGTCAAGTTATAATTTATATCTATATTACTATATATGGTTTTAAAAAGGTAATCAGATTACTTATCCATTTATTTGATTATTATTTTCTTCTTTTTGACTGCTTATATTTTTCAATATACTTTTTATTTCAAAAGGTGTTAGATTTTTATTTTTTTCTTTTAGTAAAGCAACTATTCCTGATATATGAGGAGCAGCAAAGCTATTTCCTATCATCATCATATATGAATTATTAATCCAAGGTACTTTTATATATATTCCTCTGGCTAAAAATTCTATACAGTTGCTGTATCTATAATAAAATTCATATTGATCATCGCTTTCTATTGCTTCTACTGCTATTACAGGAGATAATATAGAAGGTATGCTTGGTATAGGGTCATTATTGGCAGCAGCTATTAATGTTCTGTTTTCATAGTATGCTCTGTCTAATAAAGTATAGAAATTACTTATATATGTTTTATTGGTAGTTCCTAAACTCAAATTTATTATATCCATTTTGTTTTCTATAGCCCATTCCAATCCTTTTAAAAATACGTCAACTTGTCCTGATAATTTATTGCCCAAAACCTGTATACTGTAAAGTTCTGCATCTTTTGCAATAGAATGTATTATGCCTGCACAAGCTGTACCATGTCCGTATTGATCAAAACCTTTATAATCTTTTAATACAACTTCATCGTTTTCATATTCTATAACAACTCCTCCTTTTACAGCATCGCTTCCTTTAAATACGTCATGAGATGCTTCTATACCGCTGTCTATTATTCCAATCTTTACTCCCTTGCCTGTCAAATCTTTCAGCATATCTTCTTTATCTATATTAAAAATATTAGAACTCATAAATTATTTCCTTGATAGTTTTTTTTCTAAATGAGATAGATAATTGCTTAAAAATAGTTTGCAGAAATTTAACTCTCTCATCTATATCACCTATCTTATTTAATATTTCAGATATTTTTAAATTTTCCTTTAATAATGGGTTATTTGTATATGATGATAGATCTTGTTTTATTTCTTCTTTTTGTTCATCTGATATATTTTTTATGGCAGAAACAAAAATTTCTCTAATGTTTCTATCTGTATAACTATCTTCAATTACAATAGAAGCTATTTTTGCAAAAGAATATAAATGATGCATATCAAGCTGTGAAAAATGAGTATCATCTTTTTTATTTATAACTTCTAAAACGCCGATAACATCATCTTTTATTTTTATTGGAACTATTGCTATATCGTCTATTTGTATATTAACAGTATCTTCTGTGTCATGCAAAGCAGCACTTACAGATTTGTACATTTCTTTATTTTTAGATACATCGGCAATATTTAAAGCCTGTCCAGATATAAATACGTTTCCTGTGATACCTTTTCCTATAGGTACTTTAAAGCTATTTACTTTTTCATTATTAAAAGTTTTATATGCTTTTAATTCTAAATATTCTCTGCTTTTATCAAGCAGCAATAAATGTCCTGCCTTTGAATCTGTGATAGAAACAGCGGTCTCTATTATTTTATTAAAACATTCCTCCTCTTGTTTTGAAGAAGTAAGCAAAAGTGCAAAATCTATTTGCTTAATCAAAGAAAAAAAATCTGACTTTTCCATTTTTTATTATACCTTTATTATTAAAAATATAAATTAATATTATACTATGATTTATTTTTATATATAATATATATTATCATTATTAAAATTAAAACTATAAAGTTTATGTATTTGAATGTAAATATCAATTTAGATGTATTTAGTCATAATAATTTGTTCTTGCAATATCATATTTGTAGTTAGGTTTGCGTTTATATTAAAATATTTTCAGCTATTTATTTGTTGTTTTAATACTGAATATTTGGAATGTATTGAGTATTTTCTAAGTCAGAGATTGTAGGCAGTTTTTCCCATCTATAAAAACTTTTTCTAAGTTTCAAGAGATTACAAAACTATTTATACGATTTATTATTTTCGTCTAAATGTATATATCTTATAATTATATATGATTTATTTATTTGTCATTGATACCCCAAAAATATTAATAAATATAATAGGAAACTATATGATTTTATTACTTAATTTGGTTATGCAGTCTTTTATTTTATTGTTATAAACGGATCTTATTTTTTCTAAAGTATGATCTGATATATTATGTTTTGTTTTTATATCTTTTATTTTTATTTCTTTATTCAAAAAAGAAAAAACATATTCTTTATATATTGGGAAGCTATCTTCTATATCTTCTCCGTTTTTATTTTTTACTTTTATTATATTTGATAGTCTTTGATTACACATATTACATTTTTCACATACAATATTCATACTTTGTTTTACAATTGCATCAATAAATAAGAATAGTCCTTCTTTATATTCTTTATACAAGTCATTTATATCATTATCAGTAATTGGTATATCAAATAATTCATCTATAAATTCTTTTGATTCATATTTTGTATTTACTTTATTATTTTTCTTTCTAAAAAAATCTGTGACTCTTGAATTTATCATTATAAATATATATCCATCTAACTGATCATATCCATTTTTATCAAAGCCATTTTCTATTTTATTCAATAGCTCCATATATATATCCTGCATTATATCATTAGCGTCTTCAAAATTTCCTACTTTAGAATATATTTTATATATGTATGATTGGTGATTTCTATCTATAGAATCAATTAAATCTAATATTTTCCACATAATTTAATAACTTTTACCTATTTTTATATTTTATAAATGAGTTTAATTTTTTCTTTTTAATAAGAAATAAATCTCTTATTTTATCAAGAAGTCTATAATTAAGAATAAAGCTTCCTGATATGTTTATATTTTTATATAAATTTAAGACATATATGGTGATTGGATGATTCATAAAATAACCCTTATAAATACATAATTCTTTTTTTAAAAATCAGATTTTTTTAGCAGAAAAATCCAATCTTTTTCATAAAAAAAATCTTCAATCTTTAAATTCGAACAAAAAATACCATTAAATGTGCACAATTTTAATTTTTCTTTGTTTGTTAAATTAACCATAAATAAATCTGAAGTAATATTTTCCATACATTCTATATTTCCTGTAACATATAAATTTGGATTATCAAAAGTTAAATATACAGGCAGATCAGAATCTATGTAATTTAATTTAATAGAGAAATTTTTACTGAAACCTACAACTTTACTATTTTCTTCAAAATGTTCATCTTCTTCAACTCTTTCATGTAATACAAAATTATTAGTAGGTATGGAAAAGCATATTATATCGTTTATTTTTAGATGTTTTTTTAGATAATTATAAGTTATATCTTTTATGATAGAAAATTTATTATCCGCAATAAAGTCATTGGATTTATCATTATTAGAAGAATCTATTATGATTTTATCGAACATAGTTAAATTATTCTTGTCTGTATGTTTTTGTTTGAAAATATTGCTAAAATATTTCATTATTTCCTCTATAGTCTTTTTATTGTCTTCCATAGTACCTTCTATTTAATATAATATACGTAAATTTATTATTGTTATTTGTTTTTTTATTATAAAAAAATATACTTTTATTGAAAAAAATATTTAAAAAACTTATTTTCTTCGTTTATATATTATTTTTTATTCTTTTTCAATATTATTCGCTTTAGTTTATTTTATTAATTAACTTATAAATTAACAAAATAAATAAGATTATATTAGTTTTATGTATATATGCATTATAATAGAAAATAGAAATAAAAAAATATTAAATATCTAATTTTAATTTTATTTATAGTATAATAAAATTGTAATAAAAAAGGTATTGTTTATGAATATAGATTATATTATTGATGAGTATATAAAAGAGGCATTAAAAAATAATGATATTGATGCCGTAGTTTTATCCGGTTCTAAAACAAGTTTGATTAATGATAATATGTCTGATTATGATATATATGTTTATTCTAAAAATAGAGTTGATATAAATACCAGAAATAAAATTGCTGAAAAATATTCATCTTGTTATGATATAGGAAATGATTATTTTGAGCATGGAGATGAATTAATATTAAAAGAAAATGGTATATGTTTGGATTTTATGTATAGGGATTTATCTTGGATAGAAGGAGAACTTAATTATGTATGGAGAAATTTTAATTCTAAAATAGGATATACTACTGCTTTTTTATACAATATTAAGCATTCTAAAATACTTTATGATAAGAATAGATGCTTTCAGTCTTTTCAGGAAGAATTAAATAAAGAATATCCTGATAGATTAAAAGAGAATATAATAAATAAAAATTATAATGTTATGTATGCTAAAAAAACATCATCTTTTTATGAACAATTAGAAAAAGCTGTTATGCGTAATGATATTATAAGTATTAATCATAGAATTACTGCTATATTATCATCATATTTTGATATTTTATTTGCATTAAATAAGGAATTTCATCCCGGAGAGAAGAAGCTTGTAGAATATGTATTAAAATTATGCGATAATATACCGGATAATTTTGAAGAAAATATAAAAAGTATACTATTTAATGATTATAATAAAGATAGTAAAAATATTTTAGAAAAAGCAAAAATTCTTATTGAAAATATCGCAAAAATTTGTAAATTATAAGCTATATAATATTGATTAATAATTATCTTGAAAATAATTTTATGATGTATTATAATATAAAAGTTAATTTTAACAATAGGAATAATTAATGGAGAATCTAGAGGAACTTCATAATACATTAAAGAATAGCATAGAAAATGCTAATACCCAATCAGATATAGATGATATAAGGGTTAATTACTTAGGACGTAAAGGTAAAATTACAGAGCTTTTGAAAAATCTTTCATCTATAGAAGATTTAGAGCAGAAAAAAGAATTTGGTAAAAAAATTAATGAGATAAAAAACTATTGTGAAAATTTTTTAGCTGAAAAGAAAAATATAATATTAGAAAGAGAATTTCTAGTTTCTTTAGAAAAAAACAAAATAGACATAACTATGCCTGGAAGGAGACCAAAGGCAGCCAGTGTTAATTTATTAACAAGTGTGGAAGAAGAAATAGTATCTATTTTAACAGAAATAGGTTTTAGAGTTGTAGAGGGTAATGAAATAGAGGATGATTTTCATAATTTTGAAGCTTTAAATATACCTTATTATCATCCTTCAAGAGACAGCCATGATTCTTTCTTTATTTCTAAGGAGCATGTACTTAGAACTCATACATCAGGTATGCAGATAAGGACTATGCTTGAAACTCCTCCTCCTATAGCTGTAGTTTCTCCTGGTAAATGTGCTAGAAGAGATGCCATAGATTCAAAACATTCTCCAGTATTCCACCAAGTTGAAGGACTTATGGTTGATAGCGGAATAAGTTTTAATGATTTAAAAGGTGTATTAGAATTATTCTGTAAAAAGATGTTTGGGGATAAAACTCAAATAAGATTAAGACCGGATTATTTTCCATTTGTAGAGCCAGGTGCTGATTTAAGTGCTACATGTGTAATATGCGGAGGAAGCGGATGTAAAACTTGCGGAGGCGAGGGATGGCTTGAACTTATGGGAGCAGGTATGATTCATCCTAATGTATTTAAACATGTAGGTTATGATATTAATAAATATACTGGTTTTGCTTTCGGTATGGGTATAGAACGTGTTGCTATGATAAAATACGGTATAACTGATATTAGAATGTTCTATGAGAATGATATAGATTTCTTGAAACAGTGGTAATCATATTAAAATAAGTTTTTTATATTAAGTTGAGGATATAATAATGAGAGTTCCATTAAGTTGGCTTAAAGAATTTGTTAATTTAGATGGTTTTAGTGTAGAAGAAATTGCACAAAAAATAACACTTGCAGGAAGTGAAATTTCATCAATAGAGACAACAGGAGGAGATATACCTGGGGTTATCATTGGTAAAATAACATCTGTTCATAAACATCCTGATGCTGATAAACTTAGCGTATGTAAAGTTGATGTCGGCGATGATGTATTATCAATTGTTTGCGGAGCTTCTAATGTAAGAGAAGGCATATATGTTCCTGTAGCTATGATAGGTGCTAAACTTCCTAATGGACTCACTATAAAGAAAGCTTCTATAAGAGGTTTTGAAAGTAATGGTATGATTTGTTCAAGAACTGAGCTTGGATATGATGAAATAGAAGGTGTATATGGAATTTGGATATTAGATGATGGTATAGATAAAGTACATGCTGATAAAGAAAATATTTTAGGAAATTCTTTATCCACTATAGTAGGAAGTACAGATCATATATTTAATGTTGAAATTACAGCAAACAGAGGTGATTTAGTTAGTATAATAGGTTTTGCCCGCGAATGTTCTTTAGTATTGGAAAGAAGAGTAAGCATACCGCCTGTTAATAGTTATGATGCTGCTGGAGGAAATATAGATATTACTATAGAAAATCAAGATAGCTGTTCTAAATATATTGGAAGACTTATTAAAGATGTAACTGTAGGACCTTCTCCTGATTGGATGCAGAAAAGACTTAAAATGTGCGGAATTAATCCTATAAATAATATAGTTGATGTTACAAATTATGTTATGCTTGAATATGGTCAGCCTCTGCATGCTTATGATTTTGATAAAATAAAAGATGGTAAAATCATAGTTAGAAATGCTAAAAATGGAGAAAAAGTAAAGCTGTTGGACGGAAGAGAAGTTGAGCTTACAGATGAAGTTTTAGTAATAGCTGACAGTGAAAAGCCTGTAGGTGTTGCCGGTGTTATGGGCGGTGATAGTACAAAAATTGAGCCTGAAACTAAAAATATATTAATAGAAAGTGCATATTTTGATCATATAGCAGTAAAAAAATCTACTATTGCTATAAATACAAAAACGGATGCTTCATACAGATTTGAAAGAGAAATAGATCATACTTTAACTCTTGCTGCTTTAAATAGAGTTGTTGATTTAATAGTTACTTTTGATAATTCATGTAAAATAGCTTCAAGAGCCAAAGAGGTTAATGTTAAACAGCTTGAAGCTAATAGAATAGTGTTTGACTGCGGACTTGTAAAAAGATATTTAGGTCTTAATATGAATAGAATGGAAATATCTTCTATATTTAAAAGGTATGGTTTTAAGGCAGCAGCACTTGGCGAGAATAATTTGAAGGTAGATATACCTTTTTACAGACATGATTTATCTATAGCTGAGGATTTAATAGAAGAGATTGCAAGAGTTTACGGTTATAATAATATAGAATCAAATGTACCTCATATAAAATGTAATCCTATAAATACGGATTATAAAGAGCTAAGTTTTATAAAACATAGAATGGCTTCTTATGGTCTTTATGAAACTAAGCAGTATTCTATGGGTGATAGTAATATATTTAAGGCTATTGGTATTGATGAGGGAAAATTAATAAAAGTTGTTAATCCTCTTACTAGTGAAATGGATGTTTTAAGACCTACTACTTTAGCCTCTCTTCTTAACAGTGTTGTTTATAATCAAAATCATAGACATAAAAATGGTGCTTTATTTGAAGTTGGAAATATATTCTATAAAGAGGGAGAATCTTTTGTAGAAGAGAAGCATCTTTCTGCTGTTATGTTTGGACTTTATCAGGAAAAATTATGGAATAAAGAGCCTAGAGTTTATGACTTCTTTGATATGAGCGGTGTTGTAGAAGAGCTTTTGATTAAGGATTTAAAATGTTCTGATTATAATTTAATTCCTAAAGAACATAATTGGTTCATACCTACTATGTCTGCTGAAATAGTTATATTCGGAGAGAAAATAGGAATTATTGGAAAGATTCATCCTAAATTATTAAAAATATTTGATATTGATTCTGATGTATATTTCTTGGATATTGATATTAGAAAAACATTGAAGCTTATTAAAGAGAGAGTTAAAAAGCCTAAATTAAAAGATATAGGAAAATATCCGGCAGTATTTAGGGATTTAGCTTTAGTTTGCAGTAGAGATATAGAATTCAGTAAAGTTATTAAATCTATAAGTAAATTCGACAGTATAGTGCAGAATGTTAGTGTTGTAGATAGATATATAGGCGAGCAGGTTGAAGAGGGAAAGCAGTCAATAGCTATATCTATTACTTATTATGATCCTAATAGAACTTTAAGAGAGGATGATATTAATTCTACAGAAGCATCATTGCTTGAAATGTTGAAAAATAGATTTGATATAACTTTGCGTTCTTAAAAAATAATTATTGGATTGATATTATGGAATATGATGTAGTTTCTTGGGCAGATATAGATGATGCTGTTGAAAGTTTAGCTAAACAGATAGAAGAGTCTAATATTCATTATGAGGTAATATACGGACTTGCAAGAGGCGGTCTTGTACCTGCTGTTATGCTTTCTCATAGACTTAAAATTCCTATGGTTCTTAATATGGAAGAAGTTTGGAGATTAAAAGTAAAAAATAAAAATTCTCTTATAGTTGATGATATTTCTGATACAGGGGAAACTCTAAGATATTTTGATGATCAGAAATTTGATATAGCAACTCTTTTTGTAAGAGAACATACAAGTAAAATAAAGCCGAAATACAGCTATAAAAATATCAATCATGATAATTGGCTTTTATTTCCTTGGGAAACTAAATCTTCCAGTAAATAAAAATATTTAATTGAAAATTCTAATTTTCAAATTTAATTGTTCATTTATTATTAAAAAAATTATATATTGATTTTTGGAATAAAATAATAAAATTAGTATCATTCTATTTTCTGTTATATATTAGAATTCTATGATTTTCACACATATAAATTACTTTTTATTATATTATAAAATACTTTCTTCATTTTTTATATTAAAAAACAAAGAAAATATTTTTAATTATTTAATATTTTTGAATAATTAAAAATATTAAAATTATTTATAATAATATATTATATAATTTTTTTTATGTATTATATATATTGAAGCTAAAAATATAGGTATATATACTACATATATAACAAATATTTATTATTTTTATAATTTAGATATCGATTTTTACTCTTGTTTAATATGAAATCTAATAAAAAAAATAAAAATAAAATATAAAATTACTTGAAAATGAAATTATTTTTGATTATACTGTAATCATATTAAATAAAATATTTGTTTTTAAGAATAAAATATGAATAATAATAATGATATTTTTGTAAAGATTAATTTTATATTGCCAACTTTACCTAAAGCTGAGAAGTTAATAGCAAAATATTTACTTGATAATTATGAAAATATAAGAAATATGAATTTGCTTACATTGGCACAGGAAATAGGCAGCAGCGACACATCTATAATAAGATTTTGTAAAAGATTAGGATATGATGGATTTTCAAGTTTTAAACAATCATTTCTTGAAGCTGTTATAGATAGCAGTCAAAATATTACTCAAGAAATATCTCCCGAAGATTCAATTATAGATATTTTAAAAAAGGTTATTAATGATAATATAAAAACATTAAATGATACTTTGGCATTATCATCTGATAATTATCAAAAAGCATTGGATGCTATTATTAATGCTGAGAATGTACATTTTTTTGGTGTTGGGGATGCCCATATTGTAGCAGAGTTTGCTTTTAGAAAATTTTCAAGAATAGGTTATAAATGTTCTGCTTATACAGATGTTGATTTGCAGCTTATTACATCTAGTTTAATGACTAATAGAGATGTAGCTGTAGCAATATCTTATTCAGGTGCTTCTAGTAATATAGTGAAATCTATAAAAATAGCTAAGGAATGTGGAGCTACTACTATATGTTTAACGCATATGAATAAATCATCTATTTTAAAATATGTTGATATACCAATATATATATCAGCATCAGATTTTACAGTCGGCAGAGATATAGTTTCAAGAAGGGTAGCAGATCAGGCTATTATAGAAGCATTATATTTGGGGGTGGTTACTAAGTCTAATAGAAATTATGACCAGTTCATTAAAAAGACAGAGAAAGTAATCAATATAAATAAAATATAAATTATAGAGGTTTGTCATGATTAGAGATATAGCAGCGGGTATAGATTCTTCTACACAGTCATGTACTGTTGTTCTAAGAAATTTGTCAGATGGTAAAATAATAGCTGAATCTAGAGCAAAGCATATGCCAACCTATCCTCCATGCAGTGAGCAGCTTCCTGAGGATTGGTGGAATGCATTAATAGAGTGTTTTAATAATTTGAAAGAATATTTGTCTAGAATAGCTTGTATAGCTGTAGGAGGGCAAGGTCATGGTCTTGTTATTTTGGATGAAAATTCTAATTCATTAAGAAAAGCTAAATTATGGAATGATACAGAATCTTCTAAAAATGCAGATGATATAAGAAAAATAATAGAAGATAGTTATTGGGAAAGTCATACAGGATCTATACCATGGCCGGCATTGACAATATCGAAACTTGTATGGACAGAAGAGCATTATAGCGATATTTTGGAAAAAGCAAAATATATAATGCTTCCTGCAGATTATTTGATTTTTAAACTTACTGGCAATTTTGTTACAGAAAGAGGCGGAGGATCAGGTACAGGATATTTAAATCCTTATACTAATGAATATGATTATGATGTATTAAAAAAATGTCTTAAAACTGATATAAGCAGTAAACTTCCAAAAATTTATCCTTCAAATTCTATAGCTGGAGAAGTAAAATTTATAGATGAACTTAAAGAACTTCAAGGTGCTATTGTAGGAATGGGTACAGGCGATAATATGGCAGCAGCAATAGGATTAAATTGTAAAGAATGAGATACAGTAATATCTATAGGTACTAGCGGAACTGTATATTCTGTAACAAAAAAAGCTATAAAAAATTCATATAATGGTATGCTAAATTTATATGCTGATGCAACAGATAGATTTATGCCAATGTTTACAACATTAAATTCATCAAAGGTTACAGATGCTTTTAGAAGAATTTTACACGTATCTTTTGAAGAATTTGATAATTTAGCATTACGCGATAAATTGGATAATGGATTAAATTTGGTTCCTTATTTAGATGGAGAGCGTTCACCTAATCTTCCTTTAGCTTCAGGATTTTTTACAGGTATGAGAAGCGATATTTCAAGAGAGAATATAGCAAGTACAGCAGTAAAAGGTGTTGTTTGCAATTTACTAGAAGGATTGGATATATTAAAAAGTGTAGGAGTAGAAAATAATGGAAAAATAATAGTTACCGGTGGCGGATCAAAGAGTACAGCATATAGACAATTTTTATCAGATTTATCATCGAAAGATATTTATACTTGTCAATATGTAGAGACAGTAGCTGCCGGTGCTGCTTTGTATGCTGTAAGTTCTTATAAAAATATTGATATACAAGAATTAATGGATGAATGGGCTTTAAATATAGATAAGGTATCTTCTCCAAGAGATGTTGATTTTCAATCTATAAGAGAATCATATAATTTTTATGCTAAAAAATATGAGGAGTGTATTTATGGAAAATAAGAAATTAAAATTACCAAATGAAACAGGAATAGCCGTAGTAATGCTTTTGGTATTATTGGTTGGATTTATTGCAACACCTAATTTTTTAACAGTTTCTAATATTTTAATATTATTGCTTAATGGATCAGTAATATGTTTCTTATGTTTAGGACAGACATTCGTATTGCTTACAGGAGGTATAGATTTATCAACAGGTTCTATAGTTGCAATGACATGTGTTTTGGCTGCTGTATTTATGGAATATCTTCAATTAGCATGGTATGTTGCTGTTATTTTAGTATTAGCAATTGGGGCATTTACTGGATTTGTTAATGGGTTTATTATATCAAAAACTAAGGTTCCTCCATTTATAGTTACTTTTGCAATGCAGGGGGTTGCTGCTTCAATTCCTCAAATTATTACAAAAGCAAATTCCATAAGAGTTACAGATACTGCTTATAGCTTTATAGGTCAGGGAAGAATTTTTTCAATACCTTTTCCTGTTATAGCTTTAATAATTGCTGCTATAATATCTTCATACTTTCTAAAAAGAACTGTAAAAGGTGTACATATATATGCTGTTGGAGGAAATGCTGATTCATCAAGATTAGCAGGTATTAATATATCTAAAACAATTATGCTTGTTTATGCTATTAGTGGGTTATGTGCAGCATGCGGAGGTTTAATATATGGTTCAAGATTAATGGTTGGATATCCTACAGGGGAAGAGGAGAAGAATTATTTTTCTCTATAGCAGGTGCTGTTGTAGGAGGTGTTAGCTTATTTGGAGGTATAGGGACAATACTAGGTGCTATGATAGGCGCTGTTATGATAGCTTCCATATCAAATTTAATGAATGTTATGAATGTAAGTGCTTATTGGCAGCCTTTAGTGATAGGAGTAATTATTTTGATAGGTGTAATTATAGACACTACAAAATCCTTTGACAAAACAATATTCAAAAAGATATTCAAAAAAAATAATAGTTAATTATTAACTTTTATTAAAAATAATAATTTTAAGGAGATTTATATGTTAAAAAAGGCAGCATTATTTTTTCTAATAGGTGTTATGCTAATATCTTGTAATAGAGGAGGTGCTTCTGATACTTCTGCTCAAAAAGTTGTAGGAATAAGTCTTCCAAATATTACAAATCCATATTATGTAACCATGAAAAAAACTTTTGAAGAATACGGGGCTTCAAATGGATTTACAATTAGAGTGCTAATAGCAGATAATGACGACGCTAAACAGCTTTCACATGTTCAAAGTTTTATAGAACAAAAGGTAGATGCTGTTGTATTGAATCATGTTAGTTCTGGTCCTGGTGTATCTCAAATATTAGAGTTAAATAAGGCTAATATTCCTGTATTTACAATTAATATATTACCAGATTCAGATGGTATGAAAGAGCAAAATGCTGTTATGATACAGGGTATACAAACAGATCAAGAAGCTGGCGGATATTATATTGGTGAACAATTAATAAAAGATATGGGTACTACAGCTTCAATTATAGTTGGTATTGTAGGAGAACCAACTTCTATTTCTGCTATGGCTAGAGATACAGGTTTTGAAAAAGCCGCTTCAGTTAATCCTAATTTCAAAGTAGCTGCTTTAGTTAATGGTAAGGTTGAAGAAACAACTTCTCTTAAAGTTACTACTGAGATGCTTCAGGGTAATCCTGATTGAATGTAGTATTTGCTGATACAGAGCCTGCTGCTCTAGGCGCTGCTGCTGCTATATCACAATTAGGATTAAAAGATAAAGTAAAATTATATGCTTTTGTAGATAAAGCAGGTGTTCAATTAATACAAAAAGGGGATATAATTGCTGGTGCTATACAAGAGCCTGATAAATTAGCTAGATTGGCTACAGACAGTGTTAAAAAATATTTAAGTGGTGATACTAATAATATCGAATATATATTAAATAGCCCTCCTTTATTAGTAAACAAAGATAATGCGGCTGAAGTTTTACCATTTGCGTATTAATTATTTTGGGAGGAATTATGTTAGATTCTTATGATGCTTGCAATATAATAAAAGAATATTCTGGGGTAAGAATTTTACATGGCATAAATTTTAGAATACAATCTGGTACTATTCATGGTTTATTTGGACATAATGGAGCTGGGAAATCTACTTTATTAAAAGTGATGGCTGGAGTTGAAAAACCTGAAGATGGTACATTGCAATTAAATGGAGAAACTATTACATTATCTTCTCCACAAGTTGCTTTGTCTTCTGGAATAGCTTGTGTTTATCAAGAGCTTAGACTTATACCTGATTTAACTGTTATGGAAAATATATTTTTAGGAAGAGAATTTGGAAATAAATTTGGTATTATCAATGAAAAGTATATGCTTGAGTATTCTAAACAATTGCTGGAGAAACATAATATAAATGTTAATCCAAAAGAGTATGTAAAGAATCTAACACATCCAATAAAACAAATAATAGAAGTTATAATAAATTTGGATAGAAAAGCTAAATTTATTATATTAGATGAGCCTACAACAGCACTTGAAAGTAAACAGTCAGATATTTTATTGAAAGATGTTCAAAAGATAGTAAGAGAAAATAATATTGGAGTTGCAATAGTATCTCATAAAATAGATGAAGTTTTACCATATTGCGATGAAGTATCTGTTATGTCTGGCGGAAAAATGCTGTTTAATGCTAAAAGCGGTAATTTTTCTAAAAAAGATATTGTTTATTCTATAATAGGAAAAAAGGAAAATGAAAAAGAATTGATATATAGTAAAACGGATAATGAATTTAATATTGATTATACTAAACCTTTTTTGGAAGTAAAAAATTTATCAACTTTAAAATTAAAGAATATAAATTTAAGATCTTACAAAGGAGAAATCTTAGGAATTTATGGATTAGTTGGATCTGGAAGAACTAGTTTTTGTCATACTATGTATGGTATTTATAAAGCAGATTCTGGAGATATATTAATAGATGGCAATAAATATGAACCTAAGGATCCTTTGCATGCTATAAAAACTGGAATATCATATTTAACTGAAGATAGAAAACATTTTGGTATTATTCCTTTAATGTCGGCTATTATAAATTCATCTATAACTTCTTTGCAAAGATTTAGTAATGGATTTAATTTGAATTATACAAAATTAGATAAGCAAATATTAAATACATTAGAAAAAATTCAAATAAAAGGAAATGTTTATAATAGTATTAAATCTTTATCTGGAGGAAATCAGCAAAAGGCATTATTGGCTAGAATAATAGAAGAAAATTCAAATTTATTGCTGTTGGATGAACCTACGAAAGGTGTTGATTTAGGAGCTAAGGCTGATATTTATAATATAATAAGATCATTAGCTAAATTAGGTAAATCAATAATTATAGTTTCAAGTGAAGAAGAAGAATTAGTAGAAACTGCTGATAGAGTCATAATATTTAAAGATGGTCAATGCAGAGATATTGTTTTAAAAGGCAGTGATATTACAGTTACTAATTTAAGAGAATCAGTATTTTAATAAAATAATAAAAGAGGATATATTTATGAATAAAAATAGAAAAGATATTATAGATTATGTATTAAAAGCAGAAAGTGACAGTATATTAGAAGTATTGAATAATTATGATGAAAAAGTTTTAGATTCAATAGTAGATGCTATAATGAATTGTAAAGGCAAAATTATTATTTCCGGATGCGGAACTTCAGGGGAAGCTGCTAAAAAAATAGCTCATACACTTTCATGTACAGAATGTCCTTCAGTATTTTTAAGTCCTTCTGATGCAGTTCATGGAGGATTGGGATTAGTTCAAAAAGAAGATATAGTAATATTATTGTCTAAGGGCGGAGAAACAATGGAATTAACATCTATGATTCCAGCTATAAAACAAAAAAAATCACTTTTAATAGGAATAACAGAAAATGAAAATTCTTCTCTTGCAAAAGAGAGTGATATATTCTTTAAATTGAAAATTTCAAAAGAAGCTGATGATTTTAATCTTTTAGCAACTTCAAGTATTATTGTATTAATAGCTATATTTGATGCTGTAATAATTACAATTATGAAAGAAAAAGGTTTCTCTAAAGAAGATTTTAGTTTAATACATCCTGGTGGTGCTGTAGGAAGAAAACTTACAGGAAAAATTTTATATTCTGACGAGAAAATATAATGTCTGATTTTTCTTTATCAATATTTTCTTCAAATCATAATAATATGCTTGATTCATTAAATGAAGCTAAAGAATATAATGTAACATATTTGCATTTTGATGTTATGGATGGGAAATTTGTGCCTATGACTGGATTAAGTATACATGATTTAGAATACGTCATTGATTATACGAGTATACCTATAGATGTTCATTTAATGACTTATAATCTGAAAGAAACTGTAAGAGAATTTTCAAAATTTGATTTGAATTCTATAGCAATACATATTGGAGTAGAATCATATAATAATACTATAGATATTTTGAAGTATATACGAAGTTCTGGGATAAAATCATCAATAGCGATTTCTCCAGAAAATGATATTTTGGAAATAGAAAGGTATTTAGGTTTTATTGATGAAATTCTCATTATGACTGCAAGACCTGGTATTAAAAATAGTGCATTCATAGAGGATAGTTTTGAGAATATAAATAAAGCTTCATATATTTTGAATAATAGTAATATAACTATATCTGTTGATGGAGCATTGGATATAGATAAAGCTTTTAAATGTATAAATAATGGAGCTGGTAAAGTTATTATGGGAAGGTGCTTTTATAATAGTACAAATAAATTAGATTTAGTAAATAGTGTTATAAATAAATAATAATTAATTGTTAAAATTTTGAAATTTTTGCTGTTATTTTATATAATGTAATTATGAATCAAGAAATTAAAAGCTATATATATGATAAATTAAAGCGTATACCTGATAAATCTGGTGTATACTTTATGAAAGATATTAATTCTGCCATAATTTATATAGGTAAGGCAAAATCTCTAAAAAAAAGAGTATCATCATATTTTAATAATTCTAATAAAGATGCTAAAACTACAGCACTTGTTGATCATATAAGGGATATTGATTATATATTGACAGAAAATGAAGTTGAAGCTTTGATATTAGAAGCTGAGATGATAAGAAAGCATAAGCCTCATTATAATATATTGCTTAAAGATCAGAAATCATTTCCATTTATAGCCATCACAAATGAACATTTTCCAAGAGTTATTAAAGCAAGAAATGTTATAGATAAAGAAAATGCAAGCAAATATAAAAAATATTACGGACCTTATGTTGCTGCTGAGAAAGCAGATAATATAGTTAAGTTTATAGTTGATAATTTTAAATTAAGAAGATGTAAATATGATTTTCCTTTAAAAAGACCCATAAGACCTTGTCTTTATCATCATATAGGAAAATGTACAGCTCCTTGTGCCAATTTAATTAATGAAGAAGAATATGATAAAACAATAGAAGAAGCCATTATGGTGCTTGAAGGGAATGTTGATGAACTTGTTGCTAAACTTAAGCAAGATATGTTTCAGCATGCCGAAAAATTAGAATTTGAAGCTGCAAAAGATTTAAGGGATAAAATAGATTTGCTTAAATATATAACTGTAGAACAGAGCATATATATTCCTGAAAGCGATGATATAGATATAATAGGTGCTTATGGAGAGAATGGTAATTATATAATAGTTATTTTATCTGTTAAAGGAGGAAAACTTATAGACAGGAAAACTTTCAATATGCAGGCTGCAGAAAATATCGAAGATGATTATTATGATGATAAAAAGGTATCAAAATATTCTGAGGTTATATCTGCTTTTTTTACACAATATTATACTCATGCTAATCTCATACCTTCCTCAATATCAACTGATTTTCCAATTATAGATGCTGATGTTATAAAAGATTATTTAAAAAAAATATCAGGAAGAGATGTTGATATTAAATTGGATAATACTAAAAAAGGTCTTATGGATATAGCAAATGAGAATGCTAAGCATTTGTTTAAAGAAAAGGCACTTGTAAGAGAAATACCTTTAGGAATAACAAGACTTCAGGAAATATTTAAATTGAAGCGTGCTCCTACTATAATAGAATCATTCGATATAGCACATATTCAGGGAAGCTATACTATGGCTGGAATGGTTAGATTTGTTAATGGAGTATCAGACAACAAGAATTACAGAATATTTAATATGAAAACAGTTACAGGAATAGATGATTTTGCTTCTATAAAAGAGGCTGTTTATAGAAGATATAAAAGACTTAAAGAAGAGAATCTGACATTTCCAGATTTAATATTAATAGACGGAGGACGCGGACAGCTTAATTCTGCTATAGAAGCATTGAAAGAGCTTGATATAAAGGGGCAGCCTATAATGGCACTTGCTAAAAAATTTGAAGAGATATATTTGCCTAATAGAGATAAACCTGTTCAGTTAAATGATAATGAGCCTGCAAGACTTTTTTTACAGAAAGTTAGAGATGAAACGCATAGATTTGTTAATACAAGTCATGGAAAGAAAAGAAGCAGAGAAATGGTTAAAAGCGAGCTTGAAAATATTGAAGGGCTTGGTAAAAAAACTATAGAAAAATTATATGCTCATTTTATCAATATTGATAATATAAAAAGAGCTTCATTAGAAAGTATACGTAATATACCTGGTATAAGTTATAAAGCAGCTAATAATATATATAATCATTTTCATGATGCATAATATTATTCTAATTCTGTTTCTATTACAACATTATATTCATTTGAAGTATAGCTTTCCTCTAATATATATGCATTATTTGTTAATTTAATGGCATTATCAGCTTCTATTCCGGAATCTATTAATATGTTATATAAAGATTTATAAGCTCTTTTTAAGGCATTTTGAGTGAGTATTTGTCTTGTATAAGCACTTAAATTTTCAGTAATTTCTATAGAGGCATTTGCTCTAAAAAATTTTTCTTCTACAGAGCCTTCTTTTTTTATGAGTTTTAAAGCCTCTAATGTCTTTTCATATATTGAATCATCTTTAACTTTTATTTCAGTGTAAAAATTATTATTTTTTTCATATTGTTTTATATTTGCTATGTCTTTATTATCAAAATCTATTAAATTTTTATCTTTTAAATGTACAGCAACCACATTGAAATCATTTCTATTTATTGATTGAGCTGTCTGTTCTGCTATAGAATAGTATATGCTGTCTATTGCTTTTGATTTGCTGGCATCATAATTTAAATCGCTGTATGATTTTGAATATAATATTCCTTTTTTAACATTGCTTTTTGAACATGATACTGTTATAATTGATAGAAATATAAAAAATATCAATAAAAAATTTGTATTGTTTTTTTTCATAGTTTATAATAGGTTATCCTTTAATATATTAATTATTTTAACTTAATAATATTAATAATTGTAAAAAATGGAGATTATATATTGAAAATAAAATTAATTATTTTATCAGCATTGTTTATTGCAATTTTCACTTCATGTGCTAAGCAGGAAGATAATTTTCTTGAAGATATGGCATCTTTGGATAAATCTTATATTGATGCTCTTTTAAATATTAGAGATTCAAATAATTCTAACGGAAAAGAAGTTATAGAGAAATTTATAATAGTATGGGATGATTTCAAAAATAAATACTATAATGTTAATATAGAAGATCCTCAATGGAAAGCAGACTTTGACAGTTTGCAGGACATATTAATACGTTCTCATTATTATATATCCAGCGGAGAAGATGAGAGTGCCGGATACTCCATAATGCATGATATAAAATATGTTTTATCGGATTTGAGAAAAAGAAATAATGTAAATTGGTTTTTTGATAATTTAAATTCTATATATAAAACTGCATTTAGAATGTATGAATTATCAAAAATATACGGTTCTTCTAATACTGTACTTACTCAGGAAGAGGAAGAGAAGTTATTGGTTGTTTATTATTTGCTTGATAATGCCACTAAAATGACAATATCAGAATTTGATAAAAGTAATATTCATCTGCTTCATTTATCTCAGGAACAGCTTGGGACTTTAAGACATAATATAGAGACTATAGATGATTTAGTTAAGTCTATAGGAGAGAATTTATTTTCAAAAAGATATGATACTATTTATAATATATCAGATAATATTTTAAATATTTATTTTAATTCACTGCAGATAATAAGAGGGTAGGTTTAATTTGCTTAAAGGATTTTGTATTGTTAATAAACCTATTGGAATAACATCTTTTGATACTATAAAAAAAATAAAAAAACATTTTAGAGAAGAATATAATATAATAGAAAAAAGAGTAGGGCATGTAGGAACATTGGATCCTTTTGCAGACGGAGTTTTAATACTAGCTTTTGGAAGATATACTAAACTTTTTTTCTTATTTGATGACATGCCTAAAGAATATATTGCTGAAGGCGTATTTGGTGAAAGCAGAGATACAGATGATGTAGAAGGAAAAGTTTTGTCTGTATCAGATTATAAAAATATATTAAGTTTTGAAGAATTAGATAAACTTATAAAAACAAATTTTTCTGGAAATATTATACAAAAACCGCCTATATATAGTGCCAAAAAAATAAACGGTAAAAGGGCTTATGATATGGCTAGAGCTAATGAAAAATTTGAATTAAAAAGTGTAAATGTATGCATTAATAATATTGAGCTTCTCGAATATAATTATCCATATTTCAAAATAAAAACTTCTGTAAGCAAAGGTACTTATATAAGGTCTATTATTAGAGATATAGGCATTATTACAAATAATCTTGCATATACTAAAAGTCTTACAAGATATTCTATAGGCGAATATAATATAAATATGGCTTATAATATAGAAAATATAAATTGCGATAATATACTTTCTTTTTCTGATATGTTTAAAGATTTAGATAATGTTGTTATTAAAGATAAAGAAACAGTAAAACAAATACTATGCGGCAATACTAAAATGATTGAATCTATAGAGATAAAAAATAAATATTTAGTTTTGAATGATGAAAATAATAATTTAATTGCTGTTATTACAAATGATTCTGATAAAAAAAATACCTATTCATTTATAAATATATAATAAAAAAATAAAGCAAAGATTATTAAAATCAATGCTTTATTTTATTTATTTAAATTTTTTATATTATTTGTTTAATAATTCATGAGCATAAGCCATTTTGAACATAGATACTTCGTCAAACTGCTTAGTTATAAACTGTATACCTATAGGCATATTGTTTTTATCTACACCGCAAGGAACGCTCATTGCAGGAAGCCCAACCAAGTTTATATTAGAAGTATAACTGTCAGCTAAGAAACTTAAAGCACTGTCAGTTTGATCTCTTGTGCCTAAAAGACCAGCAGTTACAGGAGATGAAGGAGATATTATAACATCAACATTCTTGAATGCATTATCAAAATCCATCTGCATTAATTTTCTTACTTTTAAAGCATGCTGATAATGGCTGTAGAAGAATCTTTTACCAGTCATTAAAGTTCCGAATAGTATTCTAGCCCTAGTTTCAAAAGCAAGTCCTACGCTTCTTGAAGTATAATAATATTCATCTAAATTGAAATCGCCTTTAGGGTGATAACCGTATCTTATTCCGTCATATCTTCCCATATTTGATGCTACTTCAACGGCCATAACAGCAGTATAAACTCTTGAACCATATTTAGCATTAGGAAGACTAATATCAACTATTTCAGCGCCTTGATCTTTTAATTTTCCAATAGCATCCATTATATTTTCTTTTACATCATGTGCTATTAAATCTGTATCATAATACTCTTTAGCAAGTCCTATTTTCATACCTTTAATATTACCGTCTAAAGCAGAAACATAATCAGGAACAGGAATATTTAATGTTGTAGACTCTTTAGGATCAAAACCAGCTATAACTTTAGTCATTAAAGCAGCATCTTTAACATCTTTAGTTAATGGTCCTACTTGATCCAAACTGCTTGCCATAGCTATACATCCAAGTCTAGGTACTCTTCCATAAGTAGGCTTAACACCAACTATTCCGCAGAATGATGCAGGCTGTCTTATAGAACCTCCTGTATCGCTTCCCAAAGCTCCAAAAGCAAAGTTAGCAGCAACAGCAGCAGCAGAACCGCCGGAAGATCCTCCTGGTACATGATTTCTGTTTATAGGGTTTCTAGTTATGCCGTAATTGGAAGTTTCTGTAGTTCCTCCCATAGCAAATTCATCCATATTAGTTCTGCCTATTATAATAGCTCCGTTATCTATTAATCTTTGAACTGTAGGAGCTGTATAAGGTGCTTTATAACCTTCAAGCATTTTTGAAGAAGCTGTCATTAAATGATCTTTATAACATAGATTATCTTTAATGGCTATAGGAACACCTAATAATGGTAAATCCTCTCCATTGTTTATTCTATCCTGTGCTTTTTTAGCTTGTTCTAATGCTTCATCTTTAAAAACTTCAAGATAAGCGAATATTTTATCTTCTCTTTTATCATCAGCTTCTATTTTTTTTATAATAGAATCAACTAATGTAGGAGCATCTATTTCCTTATTTTTTAATTTTTCTCTTATTTGAATTATAGTTAATTCATTTAACTCCATAGTAAAAAACCTCTTGAACAAAAATATAATAAAAGTTATTAATTT
>NZ_CALXRN010000131.1 GCF_944390595.1 uncultured Brachyspira sp.
TCACAGTTATAAATATAGTAGGAGGACTCATTATAGGAATGACTATGAGAGGAGAGCCTTTTGCTCAGGCCGTTAATGCTTATACACGCTTTACAGTAGGTGATGGTTTGGTAAGTCAGATACCTTCATTTTTTATGAGTTTTGCTACTGGTTTGCTTGTAACTAGAAGCAGCAGTGAGGATAATTTGTCTACTCAGATTGCTGTACAGGTTTTTGCTAAGCCTAAAAACTTATTTATAGGTGCAGGTTTTGCTTTCTTCTTGATGCTTTTACCTGGATTCCCAAAAATAGCATTATTTGTTATAGCATTAGCATTATTCCTAGCAGGTTATGCTTTAAGAAAAGAACAGCAGGAGCTTGGTCTTAATGAAGATGGTACTAAAACTGCAGATGCTGAACAGACACAAAGAGGTCCTTTGGATGTGAGTCAGTATTTGAAAGTTGAGAAGATAGAGCTTTCTATAGCTACATCATTGGTGCCTTTGGCATTAGAAGATCAAGGCGGCGATTTGATACATAGGATAACTCAGGTTAGAAGAGAGTTAGCATTGGAGATTGGTTTGGCTGTTCCTCCGGTAAGAATTCTTGATAACACAGTAATAGATCAAGATGAATATACTATCAGTATTAACGGTACAGAAGTAGCTAAAGGTTTTGTAAGACCTAAGATGCTTTTAGCTTTAAACTCTAATTTACAGGAAGAACCTTCTCCAGATTGTGAAAAGGTAAAAGACCCTTCATTCGGACTTCCTGCTTATTGGATACATGTTGATGAGAGAGATATGGCTGCTAAGAAAGGATTTATGTTATTTGACCCAACTGCGGTTATAGCTACTCATTTCAGTGAAACAATTAAGAGAAATGCTAATCTTCTTATCGGCCGTGAAGAAGTTCAGAATATGCTTGACCGTATTAAAGATGATCATAAAGCTCTTGTATCTGAAGTACTTGCTGCTAAGCCTCATAATGAAAGTCCTCTTGGATATATACAGAAAGTATTGCAGAATCTTCTTCAAGAGGAAGTGCCTATTAAGAACAGCGTTGCAATATTAGAAGGTGTTGCTGATGCTATATCTATGATGGGCAGCGAACAGGCTACAGAACTTGTAAGAAGCAGATTAGCTCCTCAGATATCGCAGATGGTTGCAGACCAAAATAAGAATATAAGAGTTATTACATTAAGTCAGCAGCTTCAAAATAATATAGCACAAAATTTGGCAAACACAGGAAATATACAGGGTTCTCAAATGATTGCTATGAGTTTTGAAAGTATGCAGAACTTAATTAAAAATATAAAAGATGCAGTTAAGCTTGTTAATGATAATGGAGTTGATGATATAGTATTTTTAACTTCTCCTTTAATAAGAAGACCTTTATTCCAATTTATATCTAAGAATGTTGGAAAGTATAAGGTTATAGCTACTACTGAAATAGCACAAGGATATAAGGTAGAGGGAATTGCAAGTATAAAATAAAATATCTCTTTTATAAGAGTAATTAAGATATAAATATAAATATTTGGAGTTATAACTATGAAAACTATTAAAATCTTTGGAAAAAACAGAGAAGAAATCGAAAAACAGGCTAGAGATAAATATGGCGAAAGCTATTTTATCATTAGTGTGAGAGAAAGCAAAAGAAAAAATATTTTCGGCATGATTAAAAAAGAATTTGAAGTATCTATCGGCGTATTGGAACAATATTAAATATTAATTTAATTAAGATAAATTATTAAGATATAAAATTTTATAAAGAGGTTTTTAAGATGATTACAGGAGTTAGAAAATGGTAGACATACGCACTATTAGAGGGAAGGATAAAACAGATGCTTTTGCTAAAGCCAGAGTAGAGTATGGCGGTAATTTTGTTATATTGACTAGCAGAGATATAAAAGTAGGCGGTTTCTTAGGTTTAGGAATGAAAACTGAACATGAGCTTAGAATAATGCTTAACAACTCTATATATGATAGAAAAAATAACAATTCTGATGAGAATAGATCTTCTTATGATGAAGAAGATGAAGGTATGCATAGAAGCAAACTTTTAAGCGATAGAATAGAAATGAAAAAGCATGGAACAGAGGCTATTGATGCAAGTGAAATGGCTGATAGAATAGCTTCAATAAGCAGAAGATTAAAAGAAGATTTAAAAAAGAGAAATGCAAACAAAGTAAATACAAATACTTCTTCTGTATTAGATACTCCTGCCTTCAACAATAAAGAAGAAAATGCAGAGGAATTAGGTTTCGGTGATGAGTTTTCTAATAAAAATGATGATACAGATATTAGAAATACTTCTGCATATACAGAAAATAATAATACAGATTTTAATATTAATAGTGCCAATAATTTAGAGAGAAATAACAATATAGAAAGAAGCAGTATTGAAAGAAGTAATGATAATTTTACTCCTTTGCCTAATTTTAATAATTCTCAATATTCTAATTCTGCATTTTCAAATTCTATATTTGCAAATATGGGAAACGGAATGCCGTCTGATTCTGCTTATTCTTCCAATAATACTAATAATAGCTTTTCTCCAATCAACAATTATAGTAATTTTTCTAACAATGGTTTTATGAACAGTATGAATACCAATGTTCATAGTAATATGAATAATGCTTCATCCAATAATTCTCAGCTTAATAGTTCCGTAGAAGAAAATGTTAAAAGATTAGTTCAGGAACAAATAAAAGATATGGTAAAAGAATATTTGGAGAACAGCATACCAAATTTAAATTTAAACAAGAATTATAACTCCAATAATATAAATGATAGATTTAATGATAATGTATATAATAAGAAAACAGAATACAATGATAATACATTTAGAGATGAAGAAGATGATATACAGGATTCTATAGATGAGATAAAGGAGTTTAGAGAAGAAAATAATCTAACTAGAGAATCTTCTAGAAGTAAAAAAAGCAGCAATAGAATAAGAAATTATTTTGAAAATAATGCAGAAAATGATTCTGAAGTAAATGTTGCTGATGGAATGGAAGAGAGTTTTAACTATTTAAGAAATAGAGAATTCCCTGAAGAGATTTTATTAGATTTAAGAGAATATTTGTTAACTTCAAGCAATGCTAGATTTTTTCAATCAAAAGATGTAATTTTAGAAGAGGTTGAAAAATATTTTTCTGAGAGATTGATGCTGTCAAATGGTATAGACATAGGAGTGAAAAAGAAAATCATAGTATTTGTAGGACCTACAGGAGTTGGAAAAACAACAACAATACCTAAAATAGCAGCTCAGCATATGAAGTCTGGTAAAAAAGTTTCATTTGTAACTATAGATAATTACAGAATAGCTGCTGTTGATCAGCTTCAAAGGTATGCTAGTATAATGAAAGTTCCATTTACAAGTGCAAGTACTCCTGAAGCATTAAGGGCTGAAATTAGAAAAATGGACAACTCATCTTTATTATTTATAGACACTATGGGACGTTCTCCTAAAGGTGCTGAGGATATAGTTGCTATGTCAAAATATTTTACTACAGTAGGAAGATTTGACATGGATATTCAGCTTGTTATGAGTTCTACAGCTAAATATAAAGATGCGGTAAAAATATTGAATGCATTTAAACCTACAAATTATAAAGGTGTAATACTTACAAAAGTTGATGAAACAGATTATTTAGCTTCATCAATATGTGCTATAATTAAAAAGAAATTACCTATTACTTATATTACACATGGTCAGGGTGTTCCTAAAGATATATCTACTGCTAAGAAATATGGATATAAGTTAATTGAAGGATTATTTGGAAAAATATAAAATGATTTTATTAAAAAGGATAAACAACATTAAGGGTATGTTATGAAAGATCAAGCAGATGAATTAAGAAAGATGATGGGGGTTAAAGATAAACGTCCTCAGCGTATCATTAGTATAGCCAGCGGCAAAGGCGGTGTTGGTAAAACAAATATTGCAATTAATTTATCAATAGCATTGCAGCAATTGGGACAAAATGTGCTTTTAATAGATGCAGATCTTGGACTGGGTAATGTTAATGTAATACTTGGAAATATGCCTGAATATAATTTATACCATGTGATAAAAGGTGTAAAAAAACTGCATGAAGTTATACTTGAAACTAATTACGGAATAAGATATATTGCCGGTGCTTCTGGATTTTCTTCTTTAGCGAATCTTTCAGGAAGAGCATTAACTAAATTAGTTAATAGTATGGATTCTTTGAATGATGCGGATATAGTTATAGTGGATACAGGAGCCGGAATATCAGATACAGTTTTATACTTTTTACTTTCATCAGATGAAAGTATTGTTGTTACAACTCCTGAGCTTACAGCTATATTGGATGCTTATGGAGTTATAAAATCAATAGCTCCTGAAAATGCTAATGCTGATATAAAAATATTAGTTAATAGAGTTACTAAGGCTTCCGAAGGTAAGGAAGTTGGTGATAAAATTATAATGACTAGCAAAAAATATTTAGATATGGATATTAAATATTTGGGACATATTTTAGAGGATAAAACTATACCTTATGCTGTTTCGCAGCAGCTTCCTTTTTATCAATATGATAATAAATGTCATGCATCTATAGCTATATATAATATTGCTAAAAAGATAATAGATATGGAGTACGATGACGGCAGAGATATAAAAGGTTTCGGCGGTTTTGTTGAATCTTTATTATCATTTGTTAGTAAAAAATAATAATAATGCAATTGTTATAAATATTAGAGGTAATCATGAATAATATAGTTGAAAAGGTTAAACAGTATTTTTCTACTAATTTTGGTAAATTGGCTGGAATAATAATAGGTTTATCATTTGTAATAACACTTATACTTTCTATTCTTTATAAAAATAGAGTAGATATTTCTATTGTGAAAGCTATTATTTCTGCTGTTATAACATCAGGAATATTATTTTTAATTGGAATGATATTAAAAAAGTATTTAGGAGATGTTATCAATGAATCAGCATCAGCTTCATCAAATTCAGATATAGATTATGGTGCTATAGATGATAATACTATGGCAGGATATGAAAATCCTAGTGATACTATTTTATCAAATGATGCTTCAAGTAATGGTGATATAAACATTAATACTGACCCTATGTCAAATACTGTTCCTAATATTGATAAAAATCAGAAAGTGGATTATCATAGTTCTGCTGATGATATAGGAAGTATTGTTTTTGGAAGTTCAAACACAAATACTTCACCAACAAGTTATAGTTCTTCAAGCAGCAGTATGTTCCCGGATAAAAAGGTAAAAGATAGCGAAATAATTAAAGAAGTTCATGAGGATCCTGAAAAAGTAGCTAAAGCTGTTAGAACTATGATAGCGAAAGATGAGAAAGAGAATAAGTAAATTAATTGATAATAGAGTGAATTATTATGAAAATGAATAAGAAAGACAAAGATAAAATACCAAATATTACTAATGAAAATGAGCAGGAACATTGGGTAGAGTTTAAAAAAACTCAGTCGCCTTTTATACGGGAAGCATTGATCATTAAGTATTCTCCATTGGTAAAGTATGTTGCAAGCAAGGTATCCGTAAAGATGGGTTCTCATAAACATATTGAATTTGAAGATTTAGTAGGATTTGGTACTTTTGGTTTGATGGATGCTATTGATAAATATAATCCTAACAGAGATATTAAATTTAAAACTTATGCTGTTACTAGGATTAGAGGAGCTATATATGATGAGCTTAGAAAATTAGATTATCTTCCTAGATCTATACGTAAAGATGTTAAAGAAATAGAAAAGGCAAGAGAAATACTTGAAGCTAGACTTAGCAGAAATATAAAACCGCAGGAGATAGCAGATATGTTAGGCATTACTATGAGTAAATATAATGAAACCATGAAAAGATATATAGAGGCTTCTCCTACTTCTTTAAGCGATGTTTGGTATGTAGGAGATGATTCTGATGAAATATCTGTTATAGATACTTTGAAATCTAATGATAAAACAAATCCTGAATACTTAGCTGAAAGGGAAGATGTAAAAAATAAGATAGTTGCTGCATTAAAGAGACTGCCTGAAAAAGAAAAACAGGTTTTGATATTATATTATTATGATGATCTTACATTAAAAGAAATAGGCAGAGTTTTAGAGGTTTCAGAGAGTAGAATATCACAACTGCATACTAAAGCTATACAGGAATTAAGATGCTCTCTTTCAGAGATAAAAAAACAATTATTATAATATAGGTGATTTTTATGAATGAATTAAAAAGAAAAATATTGGAAAGTGATTTTTATAAGAAAGTTTATAATAATAAAAATACACGTTCTGTTGATTTATATGTTAGCTCTTTAGAGAGAGGTATGCAGGAAGCAGCTGCTATATTTCAATGCCCTATATATGAATTAAGTTATAAAGTACTTGAAGAAGGAAGTAAAGGATTTTTTAATATAGGAGCCAAACCTTTCCTTGTAAGATACACTCATATTGTATATGAAAAATCCAATATTGCTTTTGGTTCAGGAGTGGATTATACAACAGGAGATGTCGGAGAGAATACTCAAGAAAAAATGCTATTTAATAAAGATACAGAAATAGTTGTAAGAGTTAAAAGAGATGGAGTATTCTTAAAAGTCGTACCTCCGGTTGCTGAAGGCAAAAGAGTTGAAGATATGATGGATTTGGAAAGAAAATTGATAGATGCCGGTATAAAAGAATATGACTCTCATCTTGCCAAAAAAATGCTTCATGAACAAACCGGAATATATGAGAAAATTGCTGAATGGGATGTATCAAAGTCTGCCAACAATGCTAAAATAAGTTATACTATCAGTGATGATAAAATGCGTGCTTATGTTACGGTTACAAAGCCTACCAGAGGCGGAAGAGAAATGGATTTGCTGGATGTAAAAGAATTGTTGGAAAACAGCAGCATTACTTTCGGATTCCAAGAAGAAAATGTTGCAAGATGTTTGGAAGAAGGAACTTTTAATGTACCAATACTTGCTGCCGAAGGACGTGCTCCTGTCAATGGTCAGAATGCTAAGATAGAATATTTAGTTAATATAAATAAGAAGGTTATACCTAAATATATAGGTGAAGATCAAAGTATTGACTATAAAGATTTAAGTATAGTTGAAAATGTTGAGCAGGGACAAAAATTGGCTAGAAAATTACCTGCTACAGACGGAGAAACAGGAAGAACAGTACTTGGCTTAAAGATAGAAACGAATCCTGGTAAAGATATAGATATAAAAGAGGTACTAGGTAATAATGTTGAATTATCAGATGATAAAGAGTTTATAATTTCTTCTATAAATGGTCAGGTTGTTTTAAAAGGAAAACTTCTCAGTGTTGAGCCTATATTTGAAGTATCAGGAGATGTGGGACCTGAAACAGGAAACATTAATTTCATAGGAAGTGTTGTTGTTAAAGGAAGTGTAAGCGATAATTATTCTGTTAAGGCGGAAGGAAATATAGATGTTCATGGAACTGTTGGAAAATGCGACTTGGAAGCTAAGGGAGACATTATGGTTAAACTTGGTATACAAGGTAATGAGAATAGTTCCGTAAAAGCCGGAGGAGATGTTATTGCTAAGTTTATACAATTCTCTAATGTTCAAGCTGGAAATAATGTTGTTGTTACAGAGGCAATACTCAATTCTAATATTGATGCGGATAACAGAATAATACTTATAGGCAAGAGAGCTTCTGCAAGCGGCGGAAGACTCAGAGCTTTAGTTGAGGTTAATGGTAAGGTATTAGGTTCTCAGGCTGGTGCTAAAACTTTAATTGAAACTGGTATTAGTCCTGCTAAAAGACGTGCTGTTGATGATTTAGATAAAGAAAAAGAAGAACTTGATATTTCTATTGAAGAAACAGAAAGAAATATTAAGTCTATAGAACAGGTTGCTAAACTTAAAAAATTGGACGATGAGAAAAAAGAACAATTACAAAGTTACAAAGAGCAGTTGGAACAGGCTATGAGCAGAAGAGAAGAGGTTGTATTGAATAGAGAAGCATTAGTTCAGGAAATGGAAATAGAAAAAGTTGAATCTACTGTAAGTGCTGGTAAGGAGATGCTTCCTGGAGTACAATTAACTATAGGAAGTGCTGAGTTCTCTATAAGACAAAGTTATAAAGCTATTACATTCTTTGAGCAAGATGGTATGATTCAGACTGAAAAATATAGAGGCGAACCTAAAAATGAGAAAAAAGCTGATGAAGAGGAATAATTAAGAGGTTTATATGTCTTTAAGTATAAAAGAATTTTATATTTCAGTAATTGAATGCGGTATTGATGCTGATCCTAGAGGAAGAAATTTAGTAGAAAAAGAATTAGAAAGTGTAAAAAAAGAATATGACAGATTAGATGATAAAAAGAAAGAATATTTTGATAAGGATAAGCTTTTTAATCCATATTCTGATACTAGGGTATTAAATATTGCAGAAGATAAAAATATAAATAATATTTTATGCGGTATAGACATGCAGACCCCAGAGCTTTTGCTTGCTGACAGGCTCAATGAGAAAAATGCAAATATAGATTTAGTTATTAGTCATCATCCTAATGGTTATGGTTTTGTTAATTTTTATGATGTTATATCAATGCAGTCGGATAAGAATGCTTTGCATGATGTGCCGATAAATGTATCTGAGGCTTTAAGTAATAAAAGACTTAATGAAGTAAGCCGTTCAGTTTTCGGTGCAAATCATTTTAGAGATGTTGATGCTGCTAAACTTCTTAAATTAAATTATATGTGCATGCATACTGTTGCGGATAATTTTGTTGAAAGTTTTTTAACTGATAAGATGAAAATAGAAAAACCAAATAAACTGTCTGATATAATTGATATTTTATATACAATAGAAGAATACAAAATATCTGCTATGCGTTATAATCCTCCTAAAATATTTAATGGATCCAATAATTCCAAAGTTGGTAAAATTATTGTGGATATGACAGGAGGTGCTTCTTTTGATTCTGCTATGATAGAGGCTTTATCTAAGACTGGTGTAGGAACTATAATTGTAATGAATATATCTGATAAACTTCTTGATGAATGCAGAAAATATTATATTAATGTAGTATGTGCTGGTCACATGTCAAGCGATAGTTTGGGTATTAATTTACTATTTAAAGCTGTGAAAGAAAAAACAAAGCAGGATTTTAAAATAATTCCTGCATCTGGGTACATATTTGTTAATAAATAATTATGAGTAAATATAATAATATACTTTTCGATCTTGACGGTACAATTACAAATTCAGCTTTGTCTATAACAAATGCTGTTGTATATTCTATTAAAAAACTTAATGAAGTATATAAATTAAATATTAATATTCCAGATAATGATACACTTAGAAAATTTATAGGTCCTCCTCTTAGCGACAGTTTTATAAAATATTGCTGTAATGATGAAAAATTATCTATTGAGTTTATTAAATTTTATAGAGAAGATTATAATGATAATGGAGGATTATTCAACTGTACTCTTTATGATGGAATATATGATTTAATTAAAACGCTTTTTGAAAATAATTATAAAATATTTCTAGCAACTGCTAAGCCTAAAGAATTGGCTTTAAAAATAATAGAGCATTTTGATATTATAAAGTTTTTTAGCGGTTTTTATGCTCCGGTTATAGGCGGACAAATAAAAAATAAATTGGATGTATTAAAAGAAGCCATTGAAAAATGAAATTTTGATAAGAGTAAAACAATTATGATAGGGGATAGAATTGATGATATTGATGCTGCTAAAAATGTTGGTATAGATTCTATAGCAGTAAGATATGGATTCGGCAGCGAAGAAGAGTTTAAAAATGCCGTTTATATAGTTAATAATGCTAATGAAATTTTAAGTATATTAACTAAATAAAATTTCTTCCAATACTTTTTTACTTTTTATATTTCTATTTATATGATTAAACAATGATTTATTCATTATATCTTTAACATTATCTTTTGAACTGTCATATATATTTTCTATCTCATTATTATGAAATATATCTATTAATGCAGTATGCTTTATTATTCTCATAAAATTTCTATCATTTTCCGTTATATTTATAGAGTCTCTTATTATGTTTTTGCATTTACTGCATATTAGTCCTCCTTCATTTATAGAATAAAATAAGGCATTGTCGCTTTCGCATAAAACGCATTTATCTAAATGAGGAGATATTCCCGCTATATAAAGTATTTTCATTTCAAAAGCTGTAATTAAAATATCAATATATTTTTTTTTATTGTCTTCATTGCTGTTAGATGTTTCTTCTAGATTTTCTAATGCATCTAAAATCTTTTCCATTAAAATAAAATATCTGCTGTCAAAATCTTTGCCGCAATAAAGCATAATTTCTCTTATATAAAATACAGCCAGAGACGAATATATGGATTTTTCTAATGTTGAATAATTTTTTATAATAGATGATTCTTTTAATATTGATAATTGAGGCTGTTTTTTTTCATAAATACTTATGCTTAATTTGGATATGCTTTCTAAGTCTGAACCGAATGCTTTAGAATCTTTTTTAGCTTTATAACATATTGCCTGAATTATTGAATTATCTGTTAGAAATGATGCTATTATTGAAGAGGTTTTATATTGATTATATGAAAGTAAAAATGCTTTATTATTTATTATCAATATTATTCCTTCTAATAAAAATTAATAGGGCAGGTTATATAAACCTGCCCCGCCATGCCATCAGCAGCAATTAAGCTTGATGTATAGCGTTGCTTGGGCAAACAGCTTCACAAGCAGCACAATCAGTGCATTTGTCTGGATCGATTTTGTAGATATCTCCTTCACTAATAGCATCGAATGCGCACTCAGGAAGACATGATCCGCAAGCTACACAATCATCATTTATAACACGTGGCATAATTGACCTCCATAAAAATAAACTGTATTATAATTATAACATAAATAAATAATGAAATCAATATCTATTATTTATATTTATTTGTTATATTTAAGTATATATTAATGATTAATTTGTACTATAATATGTTTTATTTTTTTATATAAAGTGATTTATGTATATGTTATAAAAAACTATTATCTTGTAAAATTTTTTGATAAATGTTAAAATATATTGGAATATTACTAATTTTTGTAATAATTTTAAGGTTAATTTTATATTTTTTAAGGAGTTAAAAATGGATAAGAAAAAAGAATTTAAAATAGCGATAGCGGGTTATGGTCACGTTGGTAAGGACACATTAAAAACTATTATAGAAAATAATTCTATTATGGAAAGCAGAACCGGAATAAAATTAACCGTTAAAACCATTTTTAGCAGAAATATTGATAAAGTAAAAGATGATAAATTTTTGGAAACTGTAGAAATAAAAACTAAAGATTTAAATGATATATTAAATGATGATGATATAGATATAGTAATAGAAGTTTTAGGCGGAATGGATACCGCTAAAGAATTACTTATGAAAACAAAAAAGCCTGTAGTTACAGCAAATAAGGCTCTGCTTGCTAATTGTTTTGGAGAGCTTATAAAGAATAGAAAATCAGATATAGCTTTTGAGGCTTCTGTTGCAGGTGCTATACCTATAATAAAGGCCATGAAAGAGAGTTTAGTCTCTGACAGAATGGAAGGCGTTTATGGTATATTAAACGGTACTTGTAATTATATTTTAACTAATATGACTAAAAATAATTTAGATTTTAATGTTGTTCTTAAAGATGCTCAGGATAAAGGTTATGCTGAGGCTGACCCTACATTTGATATTGACGGAATAGACACTGCACATAAACTTTGCATACTTTCTTCTATAGCTTTTTGTAATGTTATAAGTTTTGATAAAATATTTATCAGAGGTATAAGAAATATTATATTGGATGATATTGTATTTGCTTCAGAGCTTAATCTTACTATTAAGTTAATAGCTGAGGCTGTTTTGGATGAAAATGATAATGCATATATATATGTTATACCTACAATGCTTAATGCAAATAATATGCTTTCAAAAGTTGATTACGCCTTCAATGCTATAACAGTTGTTGGAGACAGATCAGGAGATACTGTATTTTATGGTTCAGGAGCAGGCGGAAGACCTACAAGCAGTGCTATAGTTTCAGATGCTGTTACTTTGGCTAGAAATACTCTTATTACAGATGAACTTAGAGTACCTATACTTGGATTTGTTAATGAAAATAAAAATGTTAAAGTAAAAGATTTTAAAGAAAAGAATGAAACTTTCTATGTAAGGTTTAAATCAGAAAAAAATGATCTGCTTACTTTCAATGAAGCTTTTTATGATATTAATATTGAGAAGAGTATTGAAAGAAATGGAAACTTTATGTTTATATTAAGAGATTCAAATGTTAATACTATTGTAGAATCTATAGAAAAAGTTGAAAAAATAGATAATATATTTATAGCTAAAATTAAATAAGTATATTAATAAGCATTTGCCCATAAACATATATTTTATGTGCAAATGCTTTTTATTATAGTTTTCTAAGATAATCAAAAATTATAAACACTAATAAAGTATAAACAAATATATTACTGATTTCTTATTTATTTTCTGCTTTTTCTATTATGCTAAAATTATAATCATTTGTAACGAATTAAATCTCTGATGAAAAATCTTCTTCAAGTTTTTTTCTTAATCTTACAATTCTTCTATTTTTATCTTTTGCAATAAGAGCATATATTTCTTTGACATTATCTTTGGATATAGTTATATAATCTTCTTTAGGATAAAATGCTTGCATATATATTTTAAGTCTTGTATGCAGTTTATTTTCATCATCACAAATTAAACTTATATCTTTTAATTTATCTAAATTCCAATGTTCTAAAGATTCATAATGATCAAACTTTTCTGCATATTTAAACATAAACTCTATATTAGTTACTTTCTTTGTATTCCATTTATCAAGGGGCTGATTAAAACTTTCTGCTGAAAGAAACATACAGCTCATATAGTTTACATTAGACACATTCCAGCTATTTAAAGGCTGATCGAATTTTTTACAATCATCAAACATTCTGCACATATTTTCAACATTAGAAACATCCCAATCTTCTATGCCTTCAAAATCTTTTCTTTTACTTTCATGAAAAAGATAACTCATATCCGTAATAAGACTTGTATCAACACAATCAAGTTTTATACCGTCTTTAAATACTAATTCTTTTAATTCTTCTTTTGTAGCTGGTTTGTATTTTTTCATAAATTAATCCTTATTTCAATTATGTATATTATATATACCTAAACAATTATATTTAGTCAATTTTAGTTCTTTCAATTTTACTGTTTGTGGGGGCTAGCCCCCAAACCCCCAGTTCTTTTGTTGGCACAAAGAACCAAAAAGACTGCATTTTTTAACTTAAATCTAAGTTTGTTTATACTTTTCAAACATACATTCTTAA
>NZ_CALXRN010000132.1 GCF_944390595.1 uncultured Brachyspira sp.
GAAAATCTTGCAAAACTTAAATTAAAACCAGTTATAAAATACACAAATAAAAAAGAAAAATTAAAGGAAATAGAAGAAAATATAAAAGAGATTTCAGGTAAAGAAAATGCTTTTGATTATGCAATAAGATGCTATCATAATTATCTTGTATATCCTTCAGATGATAACAGAGAATTATTAAAAGAGGCTTATGAGAAAGTACCTGAACATGAAAGAATGTTTTTAGGAGATATGGACGATAAGGACAGCGATTTTATAAGAATAATTTATACTCCTAATATAAAAAGAGAAGTATAACCATTATAAAACAGTAATATATTTTATAATAATTATACTTTATTATTGCTAGCAGTAAACTCCGCCGTTAATAAGATTATAGCTGTCGTTATAATCTGGCTTTGTTTACCGCTTAAATATTATCTTAATTTAAAGAAACGCATAGCCTGTTCAAGTTCTTTAGCTTCATTTAATAGAGAGTCAGCAGCAGCAGATGCCTCTTCAACTAATGCGGCATTTTGCTGTGTTACTGTGTCCATTTGAGAAACTGCGGTATTTACTTGATCAACTCCTACCTGCTGTTCAACTGCTGTTTCGCTTATATCACGCATTATATTTGAAGTCTCTTCTATTTTTTTCTCTAAATCTTCAAATATTTGCTGAGATTCTTTTGCCTTTTCAGCAGATTTATTTATTTTTTCGTATATAACATTAATTAAATTAGTTATGTCTTTTGCAGAAGTTTGAGAGTTCTGAGCCAAGTTTCTAACTTCGCTTGCTACAACAGCAAAACCTTTACCCTGTTCCCCAGCACGTGCAGCCTCAACTGCGGCATTAAGAGCAAGTATATTAGTTTGGAATGCTATGTCTTCAATAACTTTTGTAATGTTTTTTATTTTTTCACTATCTTCATTAACTTCTTCTATGCTTTTTGTGGTCTCTATTATTATAGCACCGGCATTTCTAATAGAATCCATAGAATCTTTCATCATGTTATTTCCTTCTACGGAATGAGAAGTTGAAGACTTTATTGTTGAAGCCATCTCTTCCATAGAACTTGCTGTTTCTTCAAGGCTTGCAGCTTGTGCTTCTGTTCTTCTTGATAAATCAGCATTTCCATTTGATAATTCCTGTGCTGCATAAGTAATTTTTTGTGAAGAATCATTAACTTTAGATATAATCTCTGTTAGTTTTTCACGCATTCCTTTAAAAGATTCAAATAATATTCCAAGCTCATCTTTTCTTGCATGTTCATTAGCAGCATATGTTAAATTTCCCATCTCTATTTCTTTTGCTTCTTTTATAATGCTGTTTAAATGTCCCATTAATCTCTTTATAAATAAATATATGAATATAGTTAATAATACAATAGCTATTATACCTACAATGGAGCTAATAATTATTAAATCTCTATTTGTAGCGTATATCTCGCTGTCAAACATAGTCATAGCTACAATCCAATTCATAGTTTTCATTTTATAGTATGAACCTGTTCTATTTTGTCCCATATAAATATATGATAATCTTCCTTGTGATAAATTATTGTCAAACACAGTTTTATAATTACTAACAGCTTTTGAGCCTATTTGATCATATAAATTATCCATCATATCTGTTAAATTAGAATCTATTGCTAATATTCTTCCTGTTTTACCTAAAGATATATCTGTGAAATAATTATCATGAATAAGTTTCCAATCTATTATAACAAAAGAAACTCCTATTAAATTTCCTGCAGGGTCCTTTATTCCTCCGCCTATAGCTATGGAATGAACTCCTGTATCTTTTGATTGTACTAAATCATCGTCATAAGTAAATTCATAATTATTTGATTTTAATTTATTCCATAAAGTAGGCCTTAGTTTAGTTATATCCCCTGAAGTGTTTCCAATAGCATCCATTATGACATTTCCATTTAAGTCTGTAACAACAGCATTTATTGAATATTCATTAGCATCATTAAATTGAGTTAAAGCATTTGATAATTCTTTTAATGAAGCTTCATCTCTGTTCATTAATGCCTCAATAACTGCAGGTGCTACAGAATATGTTTTTGCTAATGATATTTGATTTATCAATATTGAATCAAATAGTTTTGCATAAGCCTGAACTGTATTTTGAAAGCCTTCAAATCTGCTTTTACTTATTCCTATATTGGCAAAATTTACAGCTATAGATAATATAACTACTATAAGTATAATAGAAATCAATGTTATAATTGCTGGTATTTTAAAAGATAAACTATGTAATTTTCTCATAGAAAAACTCCAAAAAACAATCAATATTAAAATTAATGAAAAATATTTAACAGATAGATTATACAATAAAATTAAATAAAGTATATATTTTTTTAATCATAATTTGATTGCATAAAACCAAAATTTTTTGAAAAAAATAAAAAAATAACATTTTTTTTTAACACTTTTTTAAAAACTTTTATATATTTATGATATATCAGAATTGATTTGTATCTAATTTTATAAATTTTTTTCTTCATAATTTACCTTAATAGCGGATATAATTTACGTTATATCCGCCGATTTTTAAAAATCTATTTTAATTATGTAATATTTGTAGTATTAAGCACGATATAAATATTTTTTGTATTAAAAAATTATGTTATTGTACATATAATAAATAATATATGGTTTATATATAAAAATTTAATAGAAAAAATATATATTGTACAAATAATACAAAAAATGCTGTTGTAATAAAAAGTTTAATAATATAATTATTAGTTTAATTAAATATTTTTTTATATATCATAATATGAATAATTGATATTCTAAGGATAAATTAATATGAAAACTACAAAAGAAACCATAGAAAATATAGTATGGAAAGCATGCGATACTTTTAGAGGATCTATAGATTCTTCAGTTTATAAATATTATATATTAACTATACTGTTTGTTAAATATTTATCAGATTTTATCAAAGAAAAATCTGATAAAAATAGTTCATCAAAAATAGATTACAAAATAAGCGATGTATCAAGTTTTGATTATTTGTATTCTATGCGTGAAGAAAATAATATAGGAGAAATAATTAATACAGCTTTACATGAAATAGAAAAACAAAATCCAGACAAATTTGAAGGTATTTTTAATAATATAGATTTTAATGACTCAAGTAAATTTGGAAATACAAGAAACACTATTTTAAAAAATTTATTAGAAGATTTTAATGATCCTGCTTTAGATTTAAGCCCAAGTGCATTAGATAATAATGATGTTATGGGAGATGCTTATGAATATTTGATAAAAAACTTTGCCGGAGATGCCGGTAAAAGGGCAGGAGAATTTTTTACACCTCCTGAAGTATCTATACTTATGGCTAAAATAGTGAGTTATAAAAGAAAAGGTGTATTAAAGGTATATGATCCTGCATGCGGAAGCGGTTCACTTCTGGTAAAAGTATATAAAGAACTTGGCGGTAATAATTGCAGTATATACGGTCAGGAAAAAAACAGTCAAACATATTCTTTATGCAGAATGAATATGTATTTGAATGAGATAATGGATAAGGCTGTAATAAAATGGGGAGATACTATTAAAGAGCCTAAATTTGCAGATAGTAATGGTAATTTGGAAAAGTTTGACATAGTAATAGCAAATCCTCCTTTTAGTTTGGATAAATGGTGATATGAAATTGCTGAAAATGATAAATATAAAAGATTTGAATATGGAATACCTCCTAAGAGCAAAGGCGATTATGCTTTTATACTGCATATGATAAATAGTATGTTAGACAATGGGATAACTGCAGTTGTAATGCCTCATGGTGTATTGTTTAGAGGTTCAAGTGAAGGAATGATACGTAAAAGGATAATTGATGACAATTTACTTGATGCTGTTATAGGTTTACCTAATAATTTATTTTACAGCACTTCAATACCATCATGCATACTCATATTAAAAAAGAATAGAAAAGAAAAAGATATCTTATTTATAGATGCCGGATTAGAATATGAAAAAGGCAAGAATCAAAACCGCTTACGCGATGAGGATATAGAAAAAATATGTGATGCTTATAAAAATAGAAAAGATATAGAAAAATACTCTAAGAAAGCATCAATAAAGGAAATAAGAGAAAATGAGTATAATTTAAATATATCCAGATATATAGATTCATTTGAAGATGAGGAGCGTATTAATTTGAAAAGCATAATCAAAGAAATACATGTATTAGAAAAAGAAAATACAGAATTAAATAATAAATTAGAAAATATTTTGAAAGATATAAAATTATAAGTAATATTTTTTATCATTGGATTTGACTTTAAATAAAATATTTATTGTAATATATAACATGGGTGTTAAATTAAACCATATTGGAATGTAAATACGTTTTATATGATAATTTACAAATACTAATTTTTTAATCTATCCATATTGGAAATTTATTTTTCTAGGAGGTTTTATGGAAAAAAATATTGGAGAAACTTTAAGTGAATTCAGAATGAGCAAGTTTTTAAGTTTAAGAGATTTATCTGAAAAAATGAATTTAGGTAATGAAGGACATGTATATTTAAGTGATATAGAATGTAGTAGAAAAATACCATCTAAAAATGAAGTTATATCTATATTAGAAGCATTAAATGTAAATTATAATTTAAATGAGATTATTAATATACTTGAACATTCGAAAATAGATAATAGTATAGATGAAGATACAGATTATTATGAAGAAACATATTTTAAAACTCTTAAAAAGGAGGATGTAATGATAAAAAATAATGAAATAATAAATATTATAGAAAAAAATTTAAAAGATTATACAGATAAAGGAGGGGTAATAAAATATCCATTTCCTGTTACAGATTTTGCAATTAGAGCTTTTGGTTTAAATGTTATATATGATGAAAAATTATTTTCTAAATATAAAACTAAAGCAGGAATGATAAACATAAAAAAATCTCTTATAAATATTAATCCTAAAAGGGAAGATTTTAAAATAGGAAATTTTGTAGTACCAAAAGATTTATATATAAAAGAATCTGAAAATCAGATTATAGCTCATGAAATAGGTCATTATGTGAAATATATTAGTATAGATAATAGAGAACTTTTTGATAAAGCTTATTATGTAGATGAATATTCTAATATAATGTTTAGTAATGAAGTATTTGCTAATAAATATGCAAGAAATTTATTAGTGCCTAAAGATGAATTAAATAAATTTCTTAGAGAAAACGAAATAGTAGGAACTATAGATATTTTAAGAGAATCTTCAATTATAAGGAAATATTTTGGTATAACTGAGTTTATGCTTGAAGTAAGACTGAAAGAACTTAAAATACCATTTGTAAATGGATATTATATACCAGACCAATTAAAAAAAGATCATCTTATTTATGATGAGGAAAATTTATTAAAATTAATGGAAATTTCTATAGGAAATGGTTTTGGTTTAACCCCTAATTATGGAGATGCTGAGCAATTAGTACATCTATATAATAAAGTAACAGGAGAAAATAGAGACAGCGGACCAATTTATATGACATTATGGAGAATAGCAAATGGAAAGTATGATAAAATGCCAAAAGTTTGTGAGAGAAGATTAAAATTTATGAATGAACAAAGAAAAAAAATTCCAGATATACAGAAACAAATTATATTAAAAAAGTTAGAAAAAGAAGGGGCAAATAAAATAACCATATTTGGTTCATTTATAAAAAAAGAAAAATCTGTTTTTAATGATAAAAGCGATATAGATATACTAGTTAGTTTCAAAGAGTACAAAAGTATGTTTGAAATAATAAGAATTAAAAATGAACTAGAAATATTGTTATCAAGGAAAGTTGATTTAATATTGGAAAATAATATAAGAGAATATATGATTGAGTCTATAGATGAAAATAAAGAAGTACTATTAAAATAAATTTCATAAATAACTAAAAGGTATTAAAATGAAAAAAAGCGATACTTATTTTATTAATGATATTAAAAACGCTATAAATTCAATAGAAGAATATTTACTAGAAATAAATGATAAAAAAGATTTTTTATCTAATAAAAGAATGCAAAAATTAATGATATATGAAATTCTAATAATAGGAGAAGCTAGTAATAAAATATCCATTGAAATAAAAAGTAAGAATTCTCAAATAGAATGGCGATTATTATCAGATATGAGGAATTTTTTAATACATCAATATTATGAAGTTAGTAATGATGTAATATGGGAAACTATAAAAAAAGATATTCCTAAATTAAAAGAAGATATATATAGTATAATACTATAAAAAATTAGTTACTTAGAATGTTATGTCTAATGTAATAAAAAAGACTTAAAATAATATTACAATATTTTTTTATATGTTATATTAATTTATATAAATATATAAAAACTAAATTTATAATATTTTTATAATTCACTATTCTTAATATTTGATGAATAGTAATTTTTCAGATTAACTTATTATCTTAATTTAAAGAAGTCAATCAATTTACTTAAATTCTGCGATTCATTAAGCAAAAGCTGAGATGATGAGCTAGCTTCTTCAACTAATGCAGCATTTTGCTGAACAGAAGAATCCATATTTGTAATAGCTGTATTGATTTGTTCTATTCCTCTTTCTTGTTCCTTAGAAGACATATCTATTTTCTGCATCAAATCTGAAGCTTTATCCATTATCTCTGATATTTCTATAAACATTTCTTTTGATTCATTAACACTTGCAGCAGCTAAATTTATTTTATCATTACTGTCGATTATTAAAGAAGTAATATTTTTTACAGATTCCTGAGTGTTCTGTGCCAAGTTTCTTACCTCGCTAGCAACTACAGCAAATCCTCGTCCCTGCTCTCCGGCACGTGCTGCCTCTACAGAAGCATTAAGAGCAAGTATATTAGTTTGAAAAGCAATAGATTCTATTAATTTAGTAATGTCCATAATTTTTGAGCTTGCCTCATAAACAGCATCCATTTTATTAACACTGTCTTCTATTATCTCTCCTGCTTTGCTTACATACTCTTTTGCCTCTACAACTATTACAGTAGTATCTGATATATCTTTAGTAACATATTTAACATTGGATGCCATTTCACTCATGGTAGAAGCAGTTTCCTCTAAACTCGAAGCCTGCATTTCTGTTCTGTTTGATAAATCCTGATTACCTGAAAGAACTTCATTAGCAGCATTTTCAACTTGAGAAGATGATTGTTTAACGGTTTCCATTACATTATTTAAATTATCTAAAATACCTTGAACAGCTCTTGCTATAGTTCCCCATTCATCTTTTAATGCAACAAATCCTGGAGGAGTGCTCCAAGATATATCTCCATTAGATAATCTTGTTAAATCCTGAGCAAGCAGTTTTATAATTATAATAACTTTATTTCTAATAATTAAAGGAGTTATTATAAATACGGTTAGCAGCATTACAATTGATACTATTATCATAATATTTCTTATGTTAGTGCTGTCTTTAAGTATTATATAATTAGGTACTAATATTTTCATACCCCAATTTTGACCAGTCTGCAGTTTTATAGGTACAAATATATATGTTGATTTAGTTTTTAAAGTTGAACTATACTCTTCAAATATTATAGTTTCTCCGGCTTTAATTTTATCTAATAAATTATAGTCTTTGTAATAAGAATAAGCATCATAAACATTTTGTCCAATATAACTTTCATCTTCTACATTATAGAGAAGAGAACCATTATGATCAAATAATGAAGTCAGAGTATTTTCAAATGGCTTTATATTATCCATTATAGGAGCCAAAGAATCTATAAATATATCAACCCCCGCAACACCTATAACTTTATTGTTATTTTTTATAGGTATTGACCAAGTATTCATCTTTACCATTTTTCCGCCCACTTCAAAATCATATATAGATGTAATATGAGTATTTCCTGATTTTATAGGAGCAGTATAATAATCGCTTTTTAACTCTTCTTTAGTCATACCTCTGCTGCTTATAGAACCATTGTTTCTATATGCATACTCGGAGAACATTCCGCCTGCCTCAGAATAATTTGCATCATTTATATAATCTGCATCATTTCCCATCATATTAGGTTCAAATACTAAAAATAAAGCTCCTGTACCTTCCGGCAAAGTGCTAAAAAATTCTTCAACATTCTCTTTATAAATATCTCTGTTTCTCTCTCCGGAACTGTATAGATCATTAACTATATATTCAAATGTTTTTAAACTATCAAGAGCTTCCTGAACAAGATTTTCTACTTTAGCTGCTTCTCCTTTAGCACTTTCTTCTAACACCCTATATGATAATTTTCTTGTAACATTTCTTACAGATAAAATATTAAATGCACCCGATATCATAAGCATAATAAAAAATGGTACTAATATAATCATGCTTATTTTAAACTGTAGGCTGTTAAATTTGCTCATTAATATTCTCCAAATACTATTATATTTCATATTATATGATAAAACTAATTATACACAACTACTTTTTACACCATATTAAAGAAATAATTAAATTATTTTAATTATTATTTTTTAGAATTTATTTGCTTCAAAACATAAATAAATTTGTTATTTAACATAATATATTGTATAATAGCACTCTAAATTTGGAATTATAAATACTATGGATAAAGAAAGTATAACAAACGCTGAAGAGAACTCTTATGATAAACAGGATAACAGTAATTCTATAAGACCGAAAGGATTTGATGATTTTTTAGGACAGAATAATATTAAATCAAAATTAAAGGTTTTTATAGACAGTGCTAAAAAGAGAGATGTTTCTTTAGATCATATACTATTTTACGGTCCTCCAGGGCTAGGCAAAACTACACTTGCTCAGATAATAGCAAATGAAATGGGCAGTAATATAAAAGCTACTTCTGCACCTATAATAGAACGTCCGGGCGATCTTGCTTCTATACTTACTACTTTGGGAGAAAAAGATATACTATTTATAGATGAAATTCATAGACTAAGAACTGTTGTAGAAGAAGTGCTTTATTCTGCTATGGAAGATTTTTTTGTTGATATAAAAGTAGGTGAGGGAACAAGTGCTAAGAGCTTTAGAGTAAAACTTCCTCATTTTACATTGATAGGGGCTACAACTAGAAGCGGACTTTTAAGTACTCCTCTTTATGACAGATTCGGTATAGTAGAAAGGCTTGAATTCTATACTAATGAAGATTTGGCTGATATTGTAAAAAGAAGTTCTGTATTTCTTAATATAGATGTAACAGATGAAGCTGCCATTTCTATAGCATCAAGATCCAGAGGTACTCCAAGAATAGTTAATAGACTTTTAAGAAGAGTATTTGACTTTGCCACTGTTAATGATGTTTTAAAAATAGACGAAGAGTTTGCCTGTGATTCTTTAGAAAAATTGGGTGTGGATAAAAACGGATTTGAAGCACTTGACAAACTTTATTTAAATACTATTATTAAACATTATAACGGAGGTCCTGTAGGAGTTGATACCATTTCGGTGTCTTTGTCGGAACAGATAGAAACTATTGAAGATGTTATAGAGCCTTATTTGATACAATGCGGTTTTATAAAGAGAACACCTAAGGGAAGAGTAGCTACTAATAAGGCATATTCATATTTAAATCTTTCTTCAAGATATGACGATAATTATAATAATGAAGAAAAGGGACTATTTGACTTTTAAGGGGGCTTATTATTTTATTTACTAATGATACAAGCACAAAAAATGAAAGAAGATCTAATGCTCAGTTAGATAAATATTACTTAGAAGAAACTTCAAAAGATGTCAGAGGGCTTGCTGATAAATTTGTAGGTAATTTTAAAAGCAGTAATAAAAAGCCTACAATAGATTCCTATTCTCATTTTGATATTAATTATAAAAAAAATGTAAAAATAAATAACGGCAGGTATAAGCCTCCGAAAATTAGAAAAATAAAATTCATTAAAACAAGAAAAGTATTTAAATCTATATATAATTCTACATACGGTATAAGGCATTTTTTCTCTGGTATAATAAATGCCATTAAAAGAAAAGGAAACCATGAAAGAAGTATATTAATATTCTATGATGATGAAGAGCATGGAGTAAGACTTCCTATTAATAACTTTATGATAACATTTTTACTTTTGGTATTTTCGGCCTTAGTTTATACGGGGTTTGATGCCTACAATAAACAAAAAGAAGCAAGAGAATTTTATAATACTCTTTCTGCAAGAGAAGCAAAAACTTACACTTTAATAGAAGAATATAAACAAGCATTAAATAGATTCTCAACAGCTTTAGTTAATTATAATAATTCAATGAAGAATATATCACATACAATAGATTATAATAATACAAGTACATTTAACAATAATCAAAATATATTAAATAATGATGATATGACAAATATTAATAAGATATTAAATGAAGTTGATAGATATCAGAAAAATGTTTTATCATTTATGAATATTTCTCCAAGAATACATGATCAAATACCTTTAGGCTGGCCTGTTTCCGGAGGGGGAAGAGTATCAAGCGGTTTCGGGGCAAGACTTTCTCCATTTAATCAGGAAAAAAGCTACCATTACGGAGTTGATATAGCAGGGTCTTATGGTACTCCTATAATAGCTGTAGCAGACGGAACTGTAACTTTTGCAGGATGGAGAAGCGGATACGGATGGTTTGTAATTGTTTCTCATGCTAACGGATATCAAACAGCTTACGGACATAATTCAAAATTATTAGTAAATGCGGGTCAAAAAGTTAAACGCGGAGATAAAATAGCTCTTATAGGAAATACAGGACGTACTACAGGCATACACTGCCATTTTGAAGTGAGAGTAGGAGGAGATCATAAGAATCCTATGCCTTATTTGGGAGCAAGATTTTAATTTTACATAAATTTGCTGTAATTTTCAAACATTTATATTTACGCACGGTGAACTAAATTTCAAATATAATAAAAAATGCATTAATAATCGATTTTATATTTTTAGTTTTATTCTGCGTGCGGATAATTGCACTATAAATTTAAAAAACGTTTGGGCGGGTATTATAATTACAGCGAAAAATTATCAATGAAAATAATACAAAAATAACAAAATAAAATCATAAGCTTAAAGGGCGGGCAAAATCTTATAAAAATAATATGTGAATTTTATTTATATAATGTTTTTTATCTTTTGATGCAGATATGCTTATATAAAATTTCAATATCAGATTTAAAATATTTTTGTAGTATTCAAAAATGGATAATCTATATACAAAAAAGAATTTTTAATGTTTAATTATAATACATTTTTTATAATTGGCACCTGTAATTTTTCAAAAAGCATTATAATATGTGCTATTTATATATAAAAATTAGATAAATAATTGGCATGATTATTGCATGTATTACTTAATAAGATATAAATTTGACTTATACATTTATTTTTATATGATATATTAATGATAAGTAAGCAGGAGATTTTTAATGAGTGATGAATTAAATAAAGATATAGATAAAAATAGCGATAATAAGAAAAATAAAAACAATGATAATACGGTTTCAATAGTGGAAGATAAACTGCCTTCAAGACTTATTATAATACCAGTAATGGGAAAGCCTCTTTTTCCAGGACTTTATGCACCATTTCCAATACCTCCTATGCATGCTGATGCCGTTAATAAAGCTATAGCTGAAAATGACGGTTTTTTGGGGCTGAATTTATATATATCAGATAATCCTCCTGATAGGAAAAATCCCTCAGTTAATGATATTTATAAAGTAGGTGTTGTTGTAAAAGTATTCAAAAAGCTTAATCTTCCGGACGGAGGGCTTAATCTTCTCATAAACTCTATAAGAAGATATAAAGTTATGAGATTCACAACCACAGAACCTGTAATAAGAGCAGAGCCTCTTTATATACCGGATATAGATCCTTTCCATAATGAAAAAGAGGCTAAAGAAATAAAAGCATATACCAGAGCATTGCTTTCAGAAGTAAAATCTCTAAGCGAGAATAATCCGCTTTTTACAGAAGAGATGCGTCTTACTATGGTTAATGTTGATGATCCTGGAAAATTAGCTGATTTTGTTACTTCTATGATTAATGTTGAAAGAGCAAGCCAGCAGGAAATTTTGGAAACTTTTGATATTCAGGAGAGATTAGAAAAAGTTCTTCTTCTTTTGCAAAAGGAAAGAGAAATAACAAAGATACAGCAGAAAATACAGGGCAGTATAAATTCAAAAGTACAAAAACAGCAAAGAGAATATTTCCTTAAAGAGCAATTAAAAGAAATTAAAAAAGAATTAGGATATGATACGGATCCTAAACAGAGAGATATAGAAAAGTATAAAAAAACTCTTGAAGAACTTGATGTTATAGAAGGAGTTAAAGAGAGAATGGAGCAGGAGATTGAAAAGATTTCCACAATAGATACTCATTCTCCGGAATATACTGTTTCAAAAAATTATTTGGATACTCTATTTGCTTTGCCTTGGAATAAGGAAAATAAAGAAAGAGAAGATATAGCGAAAAGCAAAAAGATATTAGACAGAGATCATTACGGACTTGAAGATGTTAAAGAGAGAATATATGAATTTTTAGCTGTAAGAAAATTAAATCCTGAAAAAAAATCTTCTATACTATGCTTTGTAGGCCCTCCGGGGGTTGGTAAAACTTCTATAGGAAAAAGCATTGCTGAAGCATTAGACAGACCTTTCTTTAGATTTTCTTTAGGCGGCATGAGAGATGAGGCAGAGATTAAAGGACATAGAAGAACTTATATAGGTGCTATGCCTGGTAAAATTATTGAAGCTTTAAAGATAGTAAAAGTAAAAAATCCAGTGCTTATGCTTGATGAGATTGATAAATTAGGGGCAAGTTTTCAAGGAGATCCTTCAAGTGCATTGCTTGAAGTGTTAGACCCAGAGCAAAATGCATCATTTAGGGATCATTATCTTGATTTGCCTTTTGATTTGTCTAATGTGCTTTTTATAACTACTGCTAATACTCTTGATACTATACCAAGACCTTTGCTTGACAGAATGGAAGTAATAAGACTTTCAGGATATATTTTGGAAGAGAAATTAAAAATAGCTTCTAAATATATTATACCAAGACAGGTTAAAGCTCACGGACTTGAAATTAAAAATATAAAGTTTACAAGTAAGGCTATAAGTTCAATAATAGACGGTTATGCAAGAGAGGCAGGTGTACGTAATTTTGAAAGAAGAATTGAGAGAATATGCAGAAAAATTGCAGCTGATATAGTAGAACATAATAAGAAAACTTATAATATAACTATTGATGATAAAGATTTAGAAAAATATTTAAAAAAGCCAATATTTACAGAAGATTTCACAGAGAAAGATTTAAAACCAGGCAATGCTATAGGTTTGGCATGGACTTCTATGGGAGGAGCAACTTTAACTATAGAGTCAATAAAAGTTCAGGATAAAAAGGATGCCGGCACTATAAATATGACAGGACAATTAGGCGATGTTATGACTGAAAGTGTAGAAATAGCATACAGTTATGTAAGAAGCGTTGCTAAAAATTACGGTGTTGATGATGATTACTTTAATAGTGCTGTTATACATCTTCATATACCTGAAGGAGCTACACCTAAAGACGGACCTTCTGCCGGTATTACTATGGCAACTGCTTTGCTCTCTCTTGCTATGAATAAGGTTATAAGAAATGATACCGCTATGACAGGCGAGCTTTCTTTAAATGGAAAAGTTTTACCTATAGGCGGATTAAAAGAAAAAACAATAGCAGCAAAAAGACTTGGATTTATTAAGCATGTTATAATACCGCATGAAAACATTAGGGATTTGGATGAGATTCCTGATAATGTTAAAAAAGGGCTTACTTTCCATCCTGTTAAAGATGCTAAAGAAGTATTTGATTTTATGTTTAAGCTGAATAAATCTAATAATACAAAAAAGGATAATAAAAACAAAAAGTCTTCAAAAAAGAAAAAATAATTTAATATCATAAAATAAAGGTGCAGAAGTTTTTATTTTCTGCACCTTTTTTATTTTATAAAGAACTTTCATCTACTTCAGTTGCCTGCAGACGGCTTTTTAATTTATCTATCATATTGCCTTCTACAGCTCTTTGAAACTGTATAGCAACATCTTTATTTTTTGTAAATTTAGGTATAGCCTTTGATATCAAATCATTTATTCTTTTATCAGACTGAGTCATTTCGTATATATGATCCGGCAATGCAACTATTAATGTAGCTCCTTTGCTTTCTATAGGATTTCCCTGAGATAACAAAGAATATATTGTAGGGCTTTCTGTTTCTATGTATGAAAGTATTTTATTGTAGAATATGCGTCTTTTATCTGTAGGATTCAAAGACACATCATAATGCGGTTTATTTTCATTTGACGGCATGCTGATATTGTTTTGAATGTTATTATTATCAAGTCCGTAATCTTCTGTCTGAGGCTGCATATTTGAAGATATTATATCAACAGGACGAATCAAATTGTCAGTATTGAGAAGTAAAAGCATACGCATTTCAAATATAGTTCTAGGATTTGATGCACTTCTTATGCGGTCTTCAGCTGATAATATATAATCAAGTATTCTTTCAATTTCATCATCGCTGTAATGATTAGAAAATACTTTTAAATCATCTCTTTCATTTTCTGTTATCTCTAATAATTTAGTGTCATCAATACCGCTTTTTATCATAAGAACAACACGCATATATTCTATTATGCTGTTTATAAAAGTTCTAGGATCTATTGCTTCTTCAAAGAGCTTTTTTACAAATTCAAAATAAGTTTTTTTGTTTCCTGATATTATTATATCAAAAAATTCTTTAACAAAAGAAAAATTATTTCCGCCGACAACAGCATTAACATCAGCACTTGTTATATATTTTTTGTCAGTAGTGTATGCTATCATCTTTTCAAGTATAGTTTCACTGTCGCGTACGGAACCTCTGGCCTGTTTAGCTATTAAGAAAATTGCTTCTTCATCATATTTAATATTTTCTTTATCAAGTATGCCTTTAAGTATCTTTTCCAAATCTTCTATACCAAGAGATTTAAAAGTATACTGCTGACAGCGGCTTCTTATAGTAGGAAGTACTCTGTCAGCTTCAGTAGTAGCAAGTATAAAAACAACATGTGCAGGAGGCTCTTCTAAAGTTTTAAGCAAAGCATTAAAAGCCTCATTAGTTATCTGATGCACCTCGTCTATAATATATACTTTATATTTTCCGGCAACCGGAGATATACGCACATTTTCAATAATGGTTCTTATATTTTCTATACCTCTGTTGCTTGCACCGTCAATTTCTATAACATCAAGAGGAGTACCGTTTTCTATTTGAGTACAAGAAGGACAAACTCCGCAAGGCTTATCAGTAGGGCCATTAACAC
>NZ_CALXRN010000133.1 GCF_944390595.1 uncultured Brachyspira sp.
AGACTGTAGACTGTAGACTGTAGACTGTAGACTGTAGACTGTAGACTGTAGACTGTAGACTGTAGACTGTAGACTGTAGACTGTAGACTGTAGACTGTAGACTGTAGACTGTAGACTGTAGACTTAAACATGATAACTATCATATATAATAAATAAAAAAAGTCAAGTATTTTAAGAAAAAGCCCATAAAATAATTTATATAGGCTTTTTTATATAAAAAATTAAATATATTACTGTAGATCAGCTGGTATTGTTATACCAAGTTTTTGAGCAGCATTTGTATTAATACTTAATGTAGGAGTTTGCAGATATTCTATAGGCATAGTTGCTGTAGATGCTTCCCCTTTAAGTATTCTTACTGCCTGTTTAGAAGTCAATTTACCAAGTTCATAATGGCTTATACCATAAGTAGCAAGTCCTCCTGATTTAAGCATATCAACTTCGCCGCATATTACTGGTATTTTAGCAGGCTCTGTAACTGATATCACATTAGCCATACCAGAAGCAAGCATATTATCTGTAGGTATATATACAGCCTCAGCCTTGCCTATTATACTTTGAACAACCTGCTGTATATCATTTGGATTAGTTACTGTAGCTTCTATATAAGATATTCCCATTTCATCTAACTTTCTCTTTGCCATATCTATTTGAAATTTTGAATTCTGTTCGCTTGAATTATACATAAGGGCAACTGTTTTTACATTAGGCACCAATTTTTTTAATAATTCCATCTGTTCATCTACAGGAGTTAAATTTGAAGTACCAGATACATTTCCTTTAGGGGCATCATTTTTTTCAACAAGTTTTGCTGTTTCTGGATCTGTAACTGCTGTAACTAATATAGGTATATCTTTTATTAAATTTGCTGCTGCCTGTGCTGCAGGTGTTGCTATTGCAAGTATCAAATCGCTTTTATCATTTAAAAATTTCTGAGCTATGGTAATACAGTTAGCCTGTTCTCCCTGTGCATTCTGATAATCGAAAGAAACATTTTTTCCTTCTTCGTATCCAGCCTCTTTTAATCCGTCTACAAAACCTTGGTACGCCTGATCCAAAGCTGGATGCTCAACTAACTGTATTATACCTATCTTTATTAATTCATTGTCAGAAGACTGATTATTTTCTGTTTTTGAGCAGGAAAAAACCATTATAAATATAAATAATAATATAAAAATATTTTTTTTCATAGTAATAAATAACCCTAATAATATATTTTTTAATAAAAAAAGCCCATATAATATATAGGCTTTTGTATAATCAAATTAAATAATAATCATAAATCGGCTGGTATTGTAATGCCTAATTTTTGTGCTGCATTAGTATTAACTTCTAATACTGGATTTTGTATATATTCTATAGGCATAGAGGCAGGAGATGATTCTCCCTTAAGTATTTTTACAGCCTGATTAGCAGTTAATTTGCCTAATTCATAATAATCTATACCATAAGTAGCAAGCCCACCAGCATTAAGCATGCCAACTTCTCCGCATATTACTGGTATTTTAGCAGGCTCTGTAATAGCTATAACATTTGCCATACCTGCAGAAACCATATTATCAGTAGGTACATATATAGCATCAACCTTTCCTACCAAACTTTGTACTACCTGCTGTATATCATTAGGATTTGTAATAGTGGCATCCATATATGATAATCCCATTTCATCTGATTTTGCTTTTGCTATATCAACTTGGAATTTAGAGTTTTGTTCGCTTGAATTATATAAAAAAGCTATATTTTTAGCTGAAGGAACTAATTTTTTTAGTAATTCAATTTGCTCTTTTACTGGTGTTAAATCTGATGTACCTGTAACATTTCCTCCAGGGGCTGTATTATCAGCTACTAATTTAGCATCTGCAGGATCTGTAACAGCTGTAATTAATATAGGTATATCTTTTGTTGTATTTGCTACTGCCTGTGCTGCAGGTGTTGCTATTGCAAGTATTAAATTAACTCTATCATTAACAAACTTCTGAGATATTGTAATGCAGTTAGCCTGTTCGCCTTGGGCATTTTGATAATCTATAGTTATATTTTTACCGTCTTCATAACCAGCTTCTTTTAATCCGTCTATAAAACCTTGATTGGCTTGATCAAGAGCATTATGTTCTACTAGTTGAAGTATTCCTATTTTTAATGTTTCAGTATTATTTGAAGATGTATTAGCTGAATTATTTGAACAAGAAATAATTAATATTCCAGCTAAAAATATAGTTATTAACTTTTTCATTATTATATATCTCCTTGATTTATACATAATTACTGCTATTAGTATTATATAATACCATAATAATAAAGTCAAATAAATTTACTATCAATATATTTAATTATTAATATTTTTCTTTAGTTTTTAAAAAATCTTCTATATAAATATTGTGCTTATTAGACGAATTCCTTTCAAATCTGTTAACATATCTATCAATAGTTCCAAACATAGCGGCAGCATTTAATATCAAAAAAATAACTAAAGCAAAAAATATTTTTTTATTATTCAAAATATAATTCTCTTTTTGAACAAAGAATAATATTATAGGACTATAAGATACAGAGAAAAGCCCATACAAATAGTGAAAATAACCTTCACCAAATTTGAATGTATTAAAACATAAAAGTGTAGAAAATACGGATAAAATAAAAAATCTTGACAATTCTAAAATAGTACCCTCATAAGATGTTTTTGCCTTATATTTAAAATTAAATACATAGTACAGCATATTAATTAAACAATATAAAGAAAATATTATACTTAAAACCAGAAATATCAAACCGTATATATAAGACGGAGAAGAAGTCCAAAATTCTATTATATTTTTTAATCCTTGCAAATAATGAGATGACATTTCATTAGTTGGAAATAAAAATAAAGCCTGCACTTTAGCAACAATTATTCTTGATACTCCATACCCTTTTGACATCATTGATTTTGTATTAATAAAAGAATTATTAATTTCAGAAATTAGATACGGCAGATATAATAAAAAGGATAAAAATATGCCTAATATCCAATACTTCAAATATTTAATTGTGTTTTTATAAGTTACTATTAAATAAAATATCATACTAGGAATAACAGAAAAGAAAGAGGCAAAATGACCTTGAGCAATAATTGCTAATACTGGAAAAATAAAAATAGATGATATTACAGTTTTCTTATTTGATTTTTTATCTATGTATTCGTAAAGAAGAATAAAAAATATAAAGCTGAATATTAAAGATATATTTGGATTCCAAAAATTAGTCATAGCTTTTACCAAATAACCATTAAGTAAAATAAGAGGCGACATCAAAGAACAAACAAAAAGCCCTAATCTTTTATAAAGCCAGAATATAAATAATGATATTATCAAAAGACTAAAAAAATAATTTATAATCTTTGCTGCAAATAAATTTTCATTTGAAAGTTTATAACATAATATATAATATATAATATATATAGTAAGCTCCTCCCGGTACTCTTGGCGTTATAAACTCATCTTCAATCGTATCAGAAAGATTAAATCTTGTACCTGTTGCAGGCAGTTCTTTTTTCTCATACCATCTATACATATCATAAAAATGCTGAAAATCATCATAAGTACTCCTAATAGGAATAATATGAAATGATAATACAATATTAAAAATAAACGAAAAAATAATAATGAATAAAAGTATTATCCTAATACTATTTATTTTCAAAAAGTCCAGCATAAATATCTATCCTAATTGAAACAATTATAATAAATTAAATAAAAAAATCAATAAAATAATTATACATTAAGAATCAAATCAATATTGAAAATTATATATTATATGATATCATCATTTATAACTTTATAATTATGAGGCAGTAAATTGATTAGACATTCCAGACCTACTATAAGAAAAAAAGATTTAGAATCAGCTTTAAGGGTAATGATAAGCGATAACCTTGCAACAGGCGATATAATCTATGAATTTGAAAGAACATTTGCCAATTATTTCGGAAAAGGTTTTACTGCTATATTTGTTAATAGCGGTACATCTGCATTAGAGCTTATATTAAGACATCTTAATATAGGAGAAGGAGATGAGGTTATAATGTCATCTTTTTTAAATGCTTCGCCTCTTCAAGTGGTTACTAATCTGAAGGCAACTCCTGTTTTAATAGATATAGATGAAGACAGCTTTCAAATCTCTATGGACAATGTTATAGAAGCTATAAATGAAAAGACAAAAGCAATTATAGTTTCTCACATGTTTGGAAACTGTGCATTAATAGATGAGCTTGCTGATATTAAAGTTCCTGTTATAGAGGATGCTTCTCATAGTTTGGGTGGAAAATATAGAGATACTCTTCTTGGAAGTTTCGGAGATTTTGCATACTTTTCTCTCTATGCAACTAGAATGATAACTTCAGGCGGTGCTGGAGGAATGATACTTACTAAGAAAAAAGGAATGGATGCCATAAGGGATATTATCCATTATGATAAAAAAGAAAATTTTATTCAGAGATTCAATTATTGTCCTACTGATTTACAGGCATCTATAGGTATAGAAGAATTAAAGCATCTTGAAAGAATGGTAGAAGTAAGGTCTGATATCGCATCATTCTATGATAATGCAATACTTGAAAGCAATTTAATGAAACTATCTACACATGACAGTGAAAGTCCATCATATTACAGGTATGTATGCATGCTTAATGGGTCTATGAATATTTATGATGCTATAAAAATGTTTGAACGTCATAATGTTGAGGCTGCAAGACCTATATTCAAGCCTCTTCATCAGTATTTGAATTTACCAAATGAAAATTACCCTAATACTGAAAATGCATATTTAAAAAGCATATCATTGCCTATATATCCTACTTTGCAGAAAAGTGAGGCTGAACTTATTTGCAAACTTATAAAACAAATAAGATAATATATAAAATTAAATTTAATAAAATATATTTGTTTGAAATATCAGCTAATAATTAACAATGCTTTTTTTATTTATAATGTTTTTATTTTTTATAAGCTAGAATTTATCCGGCTCTACTAACTACACTTCATTCAGTGAAAAGACTTTAGTTTTAAGCATTAGGATTAACAAACTATTTCTATTTTACTATATATCATCTGGTGTTATAATTATTTTATCGCTAAATTTATTAAAAATATATGCACATTTACAGAAACTGCCAACAGAGGCTATTTGATACTTACACAAGCTAATTAAATAAAAATCTATATATCCCTTTTCACTATTATTAGCTCTAACAACTTCATATTTAAAATCATTACCTATTAATGGCAGCAATTCATTTTCTACATAATCAATATCATCTGAAAAGAAAAATATTTTTAAACTATTTGTATTTAATTTACTCGATAATAATTCTATTGCCTTTTTATAATAAATTTTATCAGGAATTTTTATATCAGGCACTTTTAAATAATCTGTTCTTCTAATATGGCATGCCACAGAAAACATTTCTGATTTTATGTCATTAAAATATTTCAAATTGACATCGTCAAGTTTTGGAAATAAATATCTATCAAAATCTAATAAAGGTAAAATATTATTATTAAATATATCTAAATATTTATCCCTAAAAATACATGGATAATTATATAAATATACATTTTTTTTAGAAGATAAGACATTGTCAAAATAATAATCATCTACATACGGTTTATAATTGTAAATGAAGTCAAAATAATTTTTATAAACTAATAATTCTTCAGATTTTGCCATATCCAATTTTAATTCTGGAAAAACATTCAAAAGCTCAAAAATTCTTTTGTTTTTTCCCTCTATATCAAATCCATCTTCTAAATACCAACTTATATCATATTTAATTTTTTTACCATATACAAGTTCTATCTTCTTAGATAAAATATAATAATAAATCTGATCAGCAAATCCGCCGCTTATAGAAACTACAAGAGTATCATCATTATTTTTATTATTCAAATTATATATAACATAATTAATTCCAATATTAATTTTATATATATCCGTTAATAATTCTCTAATAGAATCTCTTAATTTTCTAAATGGTATAAACCAGCATATATTATCAATATCTTTAAGTGTCATAAAAAATAACCAATATAATTTTAAACAATTTTATATCATGTAATTATTTAAATCAACTAGAATTATTTTTTTATTGTAATTAAAGCAAATAATATTTTTATATATATATATTTTTTATCACTGCTTATATCGAATAAATTTTTTAATAAACTATTAAGACTTATAATATTAGGTTTCTCATAATATTTATTAATTTTTGAAGATATTCTTATAAATAAAATTTTGATAATAAAATAATTATGATATCTAACTATAGCAAAAAAATAAGGCAGAAGTTTATCAATAAAATACTCATAATCCTTATGCTCTTTTCTTAAATTATTTTCTTCAAATTGAACAGCATGTATAAGTTCATCTATAACACTTTTTACACTATCATCTATAGAAATATTTTCATTATTTTTACTCTGCTCTATATCATCAAATAATTTTTTCCATAATGCAAATATATTTTCATCAGAAAAATTATCCAAGCTATTTTTAGCTTCAATACCTAATTTATTTCTATATTCATCATCCTCCAATACTTTAATTAAAGCATTTGATAATTCATTTATATTATTTTGAGGAACTCTTACAAGTCCTTTATTATCTTTAACCATCTCTAAATAAGGCAAATCAAACATAACCGTTGGTATGCCATAAGATTTTACTTCTCCCAAAACCATAGGAAATCCTTCAAAAGATGAAGTAAATAAATGCACAGAAGATTCTAAAAAATATTTTTCTATATTAGTTTGATATCCTAGTAATTTGCAATTATTTTCTATTTTTAATTCTTTAATTTTTTGCTTAACCAATCCTTCTTCATACGAATCTCCACTTCCAATAATCAACAATTTGGCATCAGGAATACTTTTCACAACTTTAGAAAAAGCTTCTAAAGCAAGTATAGGCTGCTTTACATCTATTTCAAATCTGCCTATCCATACAATATTTTTTTGCTTTAAATCTGATATATTCGTATTATTGATATTGAAAGTTAAAAAATTAGGTATATAGTAAATATTATTTAATCCCATATACTCATAGAATCTTTTAGTAGTATTAGACAACACAATTAAAGCATCAGAAAATTTATACATATTAATTCTATTTAATTGATTATTAATATTTCTTCCGTCATATACGGAATAACTAAATACACTATGTAAAACTGTTATTAATTTTATACCTATATCTTTAATTATTAAAGAATCTATAAAAAATTTATCAGAAGTCCATCCATTATGTATAAAAATATCAATATTATATTTTTCTATGCTCTCTTTAAAAATTGAGTATCTGCTTTCATAGTCATTAGATAAAACTATCCTAGCAGTATTATTAGGCAAAGAATAATCTTTATCATTTGGCTCTTCATTTGTAAAAATTATTATATTATATCCGCTGTCATTCAATATAAATGATAATCTTGATATAAATCTCTCTACTCCTCCATTATATAATCTATTATAAATTATTCCTATATTTTTTATTTTTTTTATTTCTTTTTTATTAGAAAAATGAATGGAACTCAAATTCATTTTATATAAATCTTTTGAATAATAATCTTTAGATATAGAAAGAACACCTAATTTTTCTATCCAAAAAATAGTTAAACTCTCTTTTAAATCATAATTAAGAATAGAATTATTAAATAATAATTCTCCATATAAAAAATTTGTTAATACATAAAATGAGCTATAATAATTATTATCCAATTTTTTACTAATCATAAAATTAAGTAAAGAATACAATATAGATATGGTATATTCTACCCTTTTTACTTCTTTATTCATATCTTGTGCTTCATGAAAATTACCAGAAGTATTAATTTCATAAAAATACTTAGCATTACTGCTGTATATAAGTTTTTTAGAATAATAATAAATAATACCAGACATCAATATATCTTCAGAAAATAGCAAACGTTTATTTTTAGGCAAGTCATTCATTGCTAAATCAATAATCTCTTTTTTTATCAATTTAGTATGTATGCTCCAATTATATCTGTTTTTTAATAATAACTTAAAAATATCTTCACCTATTAAGATTCCAGTATTTGGTTTATTATACCAAGTATCTTCTTTTATCTTTCCATTTGAAACTATCATCAGTTTTGCTACAACAACATCTGCATCATTTTTTACAGCCTCATTATACATTATTTCTATGGCATCATTACTGTAATAATCATCAGAATCGCAATTAACTATAAAATCTCCTTTGGCTTTCATCCATCCAAAAATTCTAGCATCATAAGATCCGCAATTATTTTTAAGATCCAATAATATAATCCTATCGTCCTTTTTTAAATATTCTTCTATAACAAATTTTGAATTATCGGTTGAAGCATCATTAACTACTATAATCTCTATATCTTTAAAAGTCTGTTTTATTAAATTATCCAAGCATTTTGAAATCAGTTTTTCTCTATTATATACAGGTACTATTACACTAACTTTAGGCATTATTATTTACCCCTTTATTTTTATTTAACTTGATAGTAAAAAATAAAATTTTTATAATCGTATAATCTTTAGCAGTTTTAATAGAAAAAATATTTCTTAATAAGTTGCTTAATGTTATAACGATTGGTTCATCTAAACATTTCTTATTTTTTACAATAATTCGTATCCCAAATATTCTAACTATAATATCAAAATCTTTCATTATCACAGAAAAAAAATACGGAAGTAATTTATCATTTAGCTTTTGAATATTATTTTTTTCTAAATTGTAGTAATCATTTAATTTTAAATATTGCTCTATTAAATTTTTATCAAAATATTTATTTATAATTTCTAAATATTTATTATCATTATTATTTATCTTTTCAAAAAGATACATATATTGATTATAATACAATTTAGCAAACTCATATCCGTATGAAATATTTGAATTTATTTTTACTAAAAAATTATAAAACTCATCTAATGCTAATTTAATATTTCGGCACATATATTCAAATTTATCTAAGCTAATTTCATCATTATTTTTTGTACTTACACCTATATCAGCATTATAAATATATAATTGATCATGTAAAGTAATAAATGATTTAGAAAAATAAAAAGCTATTAAACATTGAAGCATGTCTTCAGAACTCATTAATTTAACATCTGGAATATACTCTATCAATTTACTTATTATTTCTTTATTAAAAAATTTACCCCACATACTATGAGGTATTCTTCTATTTATAGCTTCATTAATCAAATAGTCTGTATTAATATTATATCTATTTGTAAGCAAAGACCATTGCATATCTTTAGTATCCCTATCAGAAATAACTTTAGTTCCAAAATATATTATATCATAATCTTTTTCTTTTATAATATTATATACTTTTTCACATGCAGTAATATCAAGCTCATCATCAGAATCAACATAAGTAATATATTTTCCTGAAGATGCAGTATTTCCAGTCTTTCTTGCTAAAAGTAAATTTTTATTTTCTTTATGTTCAATATATATTATTCTATTATCTATTTTTATATAATCTTCTATTATTTTTTTGGAATTATCTGTAGAAGCATCATTAACTACAATAATTTCTATATCTTTAAAAGTTTGGTTTATCAAGCTATCCAAACATTTAGAAATATATTTTTCTGTATTGTATACAGGAACTATTATAGAAAATAAAGGCATATTAAAACTCTCATTTTTTACATAATATTATATCATAAAAAATAAAAAACAACTATAAATTAAAATATTTAAATGTATCTTCCAAGCCTTTTTCTATAGAAACAAAATCAATATCAACTAAAGAAAGCAGTTTTTTATTATCTAAAATACTGTGTTCAATATCGCCTTCCCTAGTATTTAGATAATTAGCTTTTACATTATTATTTGATATCTTAACTATACTTTCAAAAAGTTTATTTATTGTTATAGCAGAATTAGTTGATATATTAATCACTTGTTTTGAAACATTGTTTTTTACTAATTCTAAAAATATTTTGGCAATATCTTTTACATATATAAAATCTCTAGTTTGTTCTCCATTTCCAAATATATTTATTTCTTTATTATTGATAAAATTATCTATAAATATTGATACAACTCCAGCTTCTCCATGAGGAGTTTGTCTTGGACCGTAAACATTTGAAAATCTGCAAATAATGTAATCTATATTATAAAGCTCAATATATTTTTCCATAGTTAGTTTTGAAACACCATAATACGATATCGGACTAACCGTATGATTTTCGTCTATAGGTAAATATTTAGGCATTCCGTAAACAGCGGCACTTGAAGATACAATTATTTTTTTTATATTATATTTTTTCGATAACTCTAATACATTAAGAGAAGCTATTATATTTTCATTAGCATCATTAATAGGATCTCTCATAGAATTAGGAACAGATACCTGAGCAGCAAGATGAATAACATATTCTATATTATGCTTTTTAAAAATATCTTCCAAAGAATTTAAATTTTTTATATCTATATCATAGAAAACTGCTTTGTCATTTATATTTTCCTTTCTTCCAGTTGATAAATTATCTGCAACTATAACTTCATAATTATTATCAACAAAAATATCAGCTATATGCGAACCAATAAATCCAGCTCCTCCTGTTATAAGGATCATAAAATACTCCTATAATTTTATTTTTATAAATAATATCTTAATATATTTATCTTTTTTATTATCAGTATTAATAGAAAATATATTTTTTAACAAAGAGTTTAAAGATATTACTTTAGGTTCTTTTAAACACTTACTATTTTTTAAATTTATTTTTATACCAAATATTTTTATATTAATATAATATTCATACATGATTATTGAAAAAAAGTATGGGGTAAGTTTATTAATAATATTTTTTTCTCTTTGTATTTTTAAATCTTCATACTCTTTTAACTTTGAATATCTATTTATTATATTTATGTCAAAATAACTCTCTAATATCTCTGTGAATTTATTTTTATTTTCATTATCTACTATTTTTTCTTTTAAAAATCTATACTGATTATAGTATATAGTATAATAATAAAATCCATATAATAACTCTGTACCCTGCTTTTTTAAAAATTCCAAAAACTCTTTACACCCAATAGCAGAGCATTCACATAAATAAGAATATCCTTCAAAACTCAAATTGGAAGTATTTTTATTACTTTCTCCAACGCTAATATAGTAATAATATAACTTTTCATTTATAGAAGAATATGATGAAGCAAAATAAAAAAACATTAATGACTGAAGCATATCCTCCGCATTCATAAGCCTTATATCAGGTATATACTCTGTAATTTTTTTTATAATATCTTTTTTATATGCTTTACAGCACATATTATGCGGAAGTTTTTCTAAAACTACTTCACTTAATAAATATCTTTCATCTATTAAACTTCTATTAGATGAAATATACCATTCAACTTTATTAATTGCTCTAATTCTTTCTTTATCACTAATATTTACATCATTATCTAATATTGCTTTTGCAGAAAAATGTATAACATCAACTTCTCTTTTTTGGTATTCATTATATATAAACTGACAAGCATTAATATCAAGCTCATCATCAGAATCAAGATAAGTTATATATTTTCCATTAGCATTGATATTACCTGTTTTTCTTGCAAGTAAAAGACCTTTATTGACATCATGCTTAATATAAATTATTCTTTCATCATTATATTCTTTTACTATCTCATCGCAATTTTTTGGAGAACAATCATTAACTACTATTATTTCTATATCTTTAAAAGTTTGATTTATAACACTGTCTAAACATCTTTTTAAATATTGTTCAGTATTGTAAACAGGTATTATTATAGATATAAAAGGTTCTTTCATAAATTACTCTCTAAACTGCAATGAATATAAATATTGATATTTTCCGCCTTTACTCATTAATTCCTCATGAGTTCCAGATTCTATTATTTTTCCGTCTTCAACAACACATATATATGTAGCATTTTTTATTTTTTAATTTCTATGAGCTATTACAAATGTAGTTTGAAGATTAATGATTTCATTTAATGCTTTTTGTACATACATTTCACTTTCAGTATCTAAAGCACTAGTAGCTTCATCTAAAATCAATATAGAAGGCTTTCTTAAAACTGCTCTAGCTAATGCTATGCGCTGACGCTGTCCGCCAGAAAGCATTATACCTCTAGGGCCGATATGCGTATCATAACCATTAGGAAGCTTCAATATAAACTCATCAGCATGTGCTATTTTTGCTGCTCTTATCATATCATCATCAGTTGCAGTGGTATCTCCATATATTATATTATCCCTAACAGTTCCATAAAATAAAATATTTTCCTGGGATACAACACCTATATGCTGTCTTAAACTTCTAGTATTTATTTCTCTATAATCTACACCATCAAATAATATCTGTCCGGATGAAGGAGTAAATAATTTAGGTATTAATGTAACTAATGTAGTCTTTCCGCCTCCTGAATTACCTACAAAAGCAACTATATCTCCTTTTTTAACTTTAAAACTAACAGGACCTAATTTAAAAGGTTCTTCCTCCCCGCGTTTAGGATACTCAAATTCAACATTTTTAAACTCTATAGAATTTTCTATAGGCTTCATAGGCATTTTAGTTTTATCATCAACTTTTTCCTGAGGCAAATCCATTATTTGAAATACTCTTTTACCTACTACTTTAGTTGTTTGCAAACCAACAAAAAGACCTGATAAATCTCTTACAGGAGTAGAAATGTTAAGCATATAAAGTAAAAATCCCCATAAAAATTCAAAAGGCATCTCTCCGTTAAATACCAAATATCCGCCGTAAGCCAAAATAAGAAGCATAGCAACTATCATTATAAGCTCAACTAATGGCCTATTCAATACAGAAATCATTGTCATCTTTCTTGAATAATCTATTATCTCATTGTTATATTTAATATATCTGTCAACTTCCACATCCTCTTTGGAAAATATTTTTATAACCTCAATACCTCTCATGTTCTCCTGCATTATACCGCCCATATTAGCACTCATCTCCTGAGACTTAGCAATTCTAGGTTTTATAAGTTTCGATATCATATCTGTACCAATAGCTATTAACGGACTTGCTATCAAACATACTAATGTAAGTTTAGCATTTAAGAAAAATAGTACAGCTAATGTAAGTATTAAAGTGAAAGGTATAGTAATCATATTTGGAAAAGTACCAGTAACAAAGTTTGATATAGCACCGCCTTCAGCTATACGTGCTAATATAGTTCCTTCTCTCTCCTGCTTAAAATATCCTATATCAGTATTTAATACAGATTTTAGCATATCAGCCTGAACATCTCTATTTATTGCCTGTGTACAAAATCCAAATAAGAATGATTTTAAATAATCTAACCCTACTCTTAACACAACATATACTAAACCTATTACTATTACAGCAGTAAATTGTAGAAGCAAATTTGCATTAAATATGCTTCCAGTATTCATAGCATTGCCGACTATAGCTTTTGCATCTATTTCAAACAATTTCTGCAAAAATGGAATTCTTTCTACAAGCTGTGCTGATTTACCGCCTGTAAGAGCTATAGCCATTTGTCCAAAAAAAGGAGGAAGGATGTTTATAATAGTGTAAACAAGACTAATAAATAAAGGTATAAAATATAATCCTTTTTGTCTTACAGCATATTTAAACATTCTTCTATATACATGTTTTTCTTCTGAAGAATAATATTTATCTATATGAATATCACTTCTTGCTGTTTCATGCAGCCCTCTTTGCTCTTCCTTTTTTTTAAAAAATTCTTTTATTTGCTTAATCATCAATAAAAATCCTAATCATTGTTATGCATTATTCTATAGCATAAAATTTTATATTTCAATACTCTGCTAAATTTTCTCCATACTCTAAACGCAATTTTCTATCAGCCATATCAGCTATAGATTGAGAATGCGTAACTATAATTAAAGAGGCATTACTCTGTTTAGTCATATTCCATAATAACTCTCTAACCATCTCAGCATTTTTTTTATCTAGATTTCCAGTAGGCTCATCGGCTAAAACAACACTTGGTTTATTTATTAAAGCCCTAGCAATAGCAACTCTCTGTGATTCTCCTCCTGAAAGCTCCCCTATTCTATGCTCCATTCTATCCTTTAAACCTACAGTTTCAAGCAATGCTTCCGCCTTTTGTCTTGCTTCTTTTTTATTATATTTAAGCATTAATGATGGTATCATAACATTTTCTATAGCACTAAACTCCCCAAGCAGATTATGAAACTGAAAAACATAACCAAGAGAACTGTTTCTAAAATGTGCTAATTGTCCCTCATTCATCTTTCCAATATTATTGCCTGCAATATTTATACTGCCTTCTGTTATATCATCTATTCCGCCTATTAAATTTAAAAGCGTAGTTTTACCGCTTCCGGATTCACCCGTAATTGCAAGTATCTCATTTTTATAAATATCTAAATTCAAAGATTTTAATACCTCTACTTTCGGAGGACCAATATATGTCTTTTTTAAATTTTCTATTTTTATTAAAACTTCTTTATTATTACTCATATCTTAATACCTCCGCAGGTTTATATCTGCTTGCAATATAAGCCGGTATTATAGCAAATAAAACAGAAAGCAAGAATGAAATACTAGCAACCATTACAACCTGTGAAGCATGTATTATAGAAGGAAGCCCTCCGCTTACATAATATATATCAGAAGGAAAGAAGTCTGGAACTATAGGAATAGATATGGCGCTGCTTAATTTTGAAGGTATAAACCAAATAATATTAACTATTACTTGAAGTATAATTCTTATTCCCTCAAGTGCCTCATTAACATAAGTTGCAAGAAGAATACCGAATATAACTCCAAGAACTGTACCGATTATTCCTATTATAGCTCCTTCCAAAAAGAAAACTTTAGCAACATTAGAAGGTCTTAATCCTAAAGTTTTTATTATAGCAATATCACGCCTTTTATCCTTTACAAATATTATCTGACTTGAAGCAATATTTAACGCAGCAATCAATATAATAAATGAAAGAATCAAGGCAAGCATTAACTTTTCTGTATGCAAAGCCTGAAAGAAATTTCTATCAAAAAGCATCCAAGGCATAACATTATAAAACTCTTTTAAATCAGTATCAATCTTTTTTGCTACTTTATCAGCATCAAAAAAATTTCTCACTTTCACCGCAACCCCAGTAACAGCATTATCATAACCAACCATAGCCTGCCCAGTAGAAAGCGGAACTATTACCATTCTGCTGTCATATTCATAATAGCCTGTTTTATATATACCTTTAATAGTAAAAGTTGTTTTCTGAGGCTTAAATCCCCTATCAAAACTTCCTGAAGCTGAAATTATATCAATAGTATCTCCAACCGATAAAGCATAATCTTTTGCCATTTCTGAACCTATTAATGCCTCATTAGTTTTCATATCTTTATTATTTCCTTCAACAAAATTAAAGTATTTAATAAAGTCCTTATCTGTACTAAATATATTATCCTCAAATGAACGTACTGTTATAAGTATAGTAAAATTGTAAGAACGCATTATACAAGGAAGAACAATATACGGATAGGCACTAGTTATTTCTTTATTATCCATTATATTATCAACAACATATTTATAATCAGTAAGAGGCTGATCACTGTAAGCACTTATATTTATATGTGCTCTCATTCCAAGTATTTTATCTCTTATATCATCCTGAAAACCATTCATAACAGAAAGAACTGTAATCATCACCATATCGCCTACTAATATACCAAGTACGCATATAATAGTAATAACTGAAACAAATGAAAATTTCTTTTTGGCTCTTAAATATCTAACGCCAAGCATTAATTCTAATCTCAAAGCATCTCCTTAACATATATAAAGAATTAAATGATTAGAATATTATATATCATATATAATTAAATTTAAACCTAATTTTATTAAACTTGAATAATTTTATCATAATGTTAATATATTATATACTGTTATTGGATAATAAAATGAATGAAACAAAAAAAGTAAAACAACCAAAATTAACTCTTAAAGAAAGATACAATGAGAAGTTTTTAGAAAATGCTGAACTAAGAAGAAAAGCTCTTCAATATAAAAGAATGCATGTAGGTCAAATAAATAATGACAGATTAGAACATATGTTAAAATTACTTTATCAAGTTCATCAGAATTATTATTTCGGATATTTTGAGGCAAGCTGTACACTAGTAGGCAGTATGTTTGAGCAGTCTCTTATGATTTTATTGGAAGAGAAAATGAAAGAAGATGGATTTATATACATGTATAAATATAATAATGGAAAAAGATATGAAGAAAAAATTACTAATGTAGAAGATTTGGCACAGTGCAATATAGGAATTCTAATCTCTATAGTTAATAATTATAAAATGCTTCCAAAAGAAGAATATAACTTAGCTAAAACTCTTCAATGTGTAAGAAACTGCATAGTACATGATATGCTTCCTGATTTTTCTATAAAAGGAAAATATTACGAAGCAGAATTAAAAATTAATCTAAGTTCAAATATAAAAAAGAATATACAAATTCCAATAGATGAAATAAAAACTTATACAATAGGACAAACCTCAATAGAATTATGGTCATATTTTTTATTAACAAGAACAAGAAAATTAATAGAGTTCTTATTTAAAGATAGAGTTAAAAAATTCCCTCCGGATTTTTAAATTAAAAAAAGCAGATCCAATAACTTAGACCTGCTTTTGTAAAGAGAATATTAATTAATTTTTAAGAGCCTTTAATTTATTTTTCAAAGTTTTATTTTTAGAATACAAATCGTAAATAACTGCTATAGCAATAATAGCACCTCTTATTATCTGCTGTATATAAGAGTCAACACCAATAAGAGTCATAATATTATCCAAGAATCCAACTATAAAAGCACCAGCAATAGTTCCCTGAGCAGTACCTAAACCGCCTGAAAAACTTGTTCCGCCTATAACAGCAGCAGTTAAAGCTTTCAATTCATAGCTTATAGCACCATTAGGAAGACCTACGTTATTTCTTGACATAAATAGTACACCGGCAAATCCTACAAATATACCATTTATAATAAATACTTCTATTTTGGATCTATTAACATTTATTCCAGATGCAATAGCAGCTTCTTCATTACCGCCTATGGCATATAAAGCTCTTCCCAATTTTTTATGAGTAAGTATATACCAAGTAATAACAACAAATAATATTAAAAATAATACAGATATAGGTATTCCGCCTGGTAATGTACCTTGACCCAATATAGTATAATCTCCTATTTGATATATATTTTGTCCTGCTGTATATTTTAATGCTGCTCCTCTTGCCATAGTAAGCATAGCTAATGTAGCAATAAATGGAGGAACTTTAAATCTAGTTATCATTATACCATTTATTAAATTACATATAACTCCAATAACTATAGCAACAAGTATAGCTAAAATCATATTATTAGTTGCTTTGTATGAAGCTACTGATAAAACTCCTGCTAAAGCGAGAACACTTCCGCATGATAAGTCTATCATTCCTGATATGATAAGCATTGTCGCACCGCATGCTAAAATAGTAGTTACAGCTAATTGGCTTGAAATATTACTAAAATTGGCAAAAGTCAAGAAATTACTATTTAAAAATGATGATACTATTATCATTATTAAAAGTATAAAATATATGCTGTATTTGCTCATCATTTCACTATATATCTTTTTTATATCAACTTTCATTTCTATCTCCTAATTTATTTTTATTATATTTTTTAATTACATTGTAATAGTACCTGTTGCCAATTTCATTATAGTTTCTTGAGAAAACTCATCTCTATTTAGCATTCCAGCTATACTTCCTTTGCACATAACATATATTCTGTCGCACATGCCTATAAGCTCTGGAAGTTCTGAAGATACCACTATTAATGTTTTGCCTTCTTTTACTAAATCCGTCATTAATTTATAGATTTCAAATTTGGCTCCGACATCTATACCCCTAGTTGGTTCATCCATTATTAGTATGTCTGGAGATTCTAATATCCATCTTGCAAGCAATACTTTTTGCTGATTTCCTCCAGAAAGTGTATCTATACTAGCTTCATAAGAAGCTGTTTTAACATTCATCTTTTCACAATATTTTCTAACTTCTTTATTTTCATTTCCTTTATGCCAAAATTGATTATAGAAAAATTTTCCTAAACTAGCTAAAGAAACATTTTCTCTAACACTTCTGCATGGAATTATACCAAATCTTCTTCTGTCTTCTGAAAGCATTGCAATACCATTATTAATGCCGTCTGATACACTATTTATATTTTTAACCTCGCCTTTAATCTTTATTTCTCCAGAAGAATGTTTATCTATACCAAATATAGTTCTTACAAGCTCAGTTCTTTTAGCACCCATAAGACCGGCAAAACCAACTATTTCACCCTTTCTTGCATAAAAGCTGCATTTATTAAATACATTTTCAGAATATAGATCCTTAACTTCTAAAACATTTTCACCTATTTCTACTGTTTCTTTAGGATAGTTACTTCCAAGTTTTCTTCCTACCATTAATGATATAACTTTATCTATATCAAAATTTTCTGCTCTATCTGTAAGTATAGTTTCACCGTCTCTTAATATAGTAATGTCATCAGCAATTTTAAAAATTTCATCCATTTTATGAGATATATATATTATAGAAGCTCCTCTTGATTTAAGCTCAGATATTTTATCAAATAATCTATCAACTTCTTTATTAGTAATAGCTGAAGTAGGCTCATCCATAATAAATATATTAGCATTATTAGCTATTGATTTAATAATTTCCAACATTTGAACATCAGATACGGTCAATTCTTTTAATTTTGTAGTAGGAGAATAATTTAAACCTTCTTTTTTTAATATATCAACAACATCTTTTCTTATCTTTTTCCAATTTACAGTACCAAAGGAAGTCATAGGCCAATCACCTAAAACAAGACTTTCTTCAACTGTCATCTCAGGAACATAATTAAGTTCTTGGAATATCATTGATATACCTAATTTTCTAGCCTGTATCGGATTTTTTATCTGTACTGCCTTTCCATCTATCTCTATACCGCCAATATCAGCTTTATATATACCATTAATTATTTTCATTAATGTAGATTTTCCGGCACCATTTTCTCCGCATAATACATGCACTGTACCTTTTCTTACAGCCAAATTAATATCTTTTAAAGCCTGTACACCTGGAAAAGACTTATATACATGAGAAACTTTTAATCTATATTCTTCTTCCATATTATATAACCTTTATAAATATTCTAAAATAGTTTTATTAAAAGAGGAGATATTTTATTCAACAATATCTCCACTTTTTAATATTTTAAGATAGCTAAAAAACAAATACAAATATTAGCTTATAGCACCTGTTTTCTTATACATCTCTATATACTGATCAACATTCTCTTTAGTAACTAAAGGATTGTCAATGTCAGTATCTATTTGAGTAGATTCTTTGTTTACAAGTTTATTTACAGTATCAAGTATTTTAGCTGATAAATCATAAGCACTTTGCATACAAGTAGAAGTCATTTTTCCTTCTTTAATTAAAAGACAAGCTTCAGCTGTACCATCTACACCATATACTAACATATTATCAAATTTAGGATTTCCTTTAGTAGCTTCTAAAGCACCAGCTGCCATGTTATCATTCATAGATATAACAGCATCAATTTTATCATTAGCCTGTATCCAAGTTTCCATAAAGCTTAAAGCTTCATCTTTGTTCCAGTTAGCGATTTGTTCTCCAACAATTTTTACGTCTGGGCGTTTATCAAAGAACTCTACTTGCCAGCTTCTTCTTCTTTCATCAGCATGGAAGTTACCAGGAGGGCCGTTTAACACTACAACATTAGCACCTTGAGGTATTTGCTCTAAAGCAGCAACAGCATTAACAGCTGCCTGTTTGTAAGGATCAGCATCTACAGAAGAAGCACCTTCTATTCCAGCTATTCTAGCATTTGTAGTAATACAGATTATACCAGCAGCTACAACTTTTTCAGCATAAGGTCTTTGAGCTTCTCCATTATTAGGCTGTATTATGATTACATCATATTTATTGATAATAGCATTTTCAATTAAGCTATTTTCAACATCATCATTAGCTTGTCCATCAAATACATCAATAATGATATTAGGATATTTAGCTGCTTCTTCTTTAATAGAATTAGCTAACCAAGCAGCAAATGAATCTGCTTGAGCTCTTGCTATATAAGCTACTCTGATTTTACCCTCTGCATCAGCTGCAGAAGTACCTTGTTCGCTTGTTTTGTTGTTACAACCAGATACAGCAAATAATACCATAGTTATAAAAACAAAAAGCGACAATAACTTTTTGTTCATAATAGTATCTCCTTAAAAATTAATTAATTTATTAAATATAAATTTAATACCAAAAATAATTAAAAACAGCAATATCCGCCGTCTACTATAACATCGCTTCCTGTAGTATATCCAGAAGCATTGCTTGCTAGATAAAGAATAGGAGGTATTAATTCCTCAGGCTTACCCATTCTATGCATAGGTATTAAAGGCATCCAAGCATCTTTAAGTTCCTTAGGAGTATCTACAGACATAGGAGTGGCTATATATCCAGGGCTTATGCTATTAACTCTTATACCAGTTTCTGCCCATTCCATAGCCAATGATTTTGTCATATGTATAACTCCAGCTTTTGAAGCATTATATGAACATTGCCACTGAGGTATATTAACTATAGTACCGGACATAGAAGCCATATTTATAATACTTCCATTTATTTTTCTATCAAGCATTATTTTTCCAACTGCTCTAGCCATAATAAATTGTCCGGTTAAATTAACATCAATTACTTTTCTAAATTCTTCTATAGAAGATTCAATTGTTGATTTATGTATACATATACCGGCATTATTAAACAATACATCTATAGAATTAGACTTATTTAAAATTTCTTTCAAAGCCTCATCTACATTTTTTTCATTAGTAACATCGCATTTTATATGATAGCATTTTCCACCGTTGTCACTAATTAATTTAATTGTTTCATCAGCATTAGAACGTGAAAGTATTACTACCTCAGCTCCAGCTTTTGCCATACCTAAAGCTACAACCTGACCTATACCAGTACCGCCGCCTGTTACGATTGCAACCTTACCTTTTAAAGAAAATAATTCATCTAAATAGCTCATATTACAACCTTACATTTTAATAACTGTTTTTACAATATTAGCTTTATCATTTACACTATCATCTAAAGCTTTTTGTAAATCTTTGAAATCATAAGTATTAGTAACTATATTTTTGATATTAACAGCTCCGCTTTCAACAGCATCTATTGACAATGGGAATATATGTCTGTATCTGAATACTGTTTTGCATGTTAATTCTTTATCCAAAGACATACCAACATTCATATTAATCATTCCTGTTTTACTGTATCCAACCAAAACTATAGTAGAACCTTTTTTAGCAAACTCTATAGCCTGATTTGTTGTAGATTCAACACCAGCTGTTTCTATAGTAAGATCGCTTCCTTTTCCTTCTGTTATCTCATAAACTCTTTTAACAACATCTTCTTTTGAAGCATCTATTACACCTGTAGCACCTAATTCTAATGCTTTATCCAAACGTTTTTTAATAACGTCTATAACATAAACTTTAGAAACTCCGCAAGCTTTTAAAGAAAGCATAGAACATAATCCTATACATCCTGCTCCTGTAACAAAAGCAACTTCTCCTATTTTAGCATCTCCCTGTCTTGCAGCATGCATACCAACTGATAAAGGTTCTATTAATGCACCTTCCATTGTTGATAAATTATCAGGCAATTTAAATGATAAATTTTCAGGATGTGCTACATATTCCTGAAATACTCCGTCAACCGGAGGTGTAGCAAAAAATATTACATCAGGACATAAATTATATCTTCCTGTTCTGCAAAACTCACATTCACCGCATGTTTTACCAGGTTCTAAGGCAACTCTGTCTCCAACTTTTAAATGCTTAACTTTATTACCTATCTCTACAACTGTACCGCTGCATTCATGACCTAACACAAATGGAGGCTTTACTATAAAATTACCTATAGCCCCATGTTCATAATAATGCAAATCAGAACCGCAAACACCTACATATTCAAGTTTTACTAAAACTTCATTATCTTTTGGTTTTGGTATATCACGTTCTGTAAAATCTATCTTTCTTAAACCTGTCATTATAGCGACTTTCATTTTGCCATCCATATTTATACTCCATATTAAATTATTCACATTAATAAAACTACTTTTATAAATTAATTTTATTGAAGTAGTTTATGTAATAAAGTATAGTAATAAAAATACTTATTGTCAAGCATTTTTATAAAAATTATTAATAAATAAATATTATATGGATTCTATAAATGAATGTATGTGCTGTAGAGCTGCACCTAAAGCCGCACCTTCAAAATGATGCTTACATGATTTTACATAATTTCCATTGGTTTCAAAAGTATTTAATTTGGCAACTCTGTTTCTAAAATCTTCAAGATAATCAGAAAAATATCCGCCTACATAACCGCCTATAACAACATCGCAGTCAAATGACATTCTTAAATTATTAACAGCTATAGCTAAATAATAAAGATATTTTTCCCAAGTTTCATCTATAATTTTATTGCCTTTATTTAATTTATCAAAAAATACATTAAGTTTACCGTTAGTTAAATCTGAAAGCAAATTTGCTCTGCAGTAACAATCCAAGCATCCAATTTTACCGCAGTAGCATTTTTCACCATTAGGAACTATATTCATATGCCCAAATTCACCGGCTCTTAAATTATCTCCATTATAAATTTGCTTAGCAAATATAATAGCTCCTCCTACGCTATTGCTCAATGATAAATAAATTGCATTGTTTTCTATGTATCTGGCTTCCGCAAAACCAGCAGCATTAGCATCATTAATTAATATGCATTCAAAAGGTATATACTTTGTAAAATCAGTATAAGGTACGTCTTTAAAACCCAGAACATAAGAAGATGCTATATCAGTACCGGATTTATCTATTATACCAGGTATTGATAAACCGGCACCTAAAATTTTATTATTATCAATATCAGAAACAAATTCTTTAATAGAATTTTCAAACCATAAAAAATATTCTTTTGTATATCTAAACCTGTTTTTTAATCTTATATTTTTTATAACATTTCCAAATAAATTTACTAAAACCAAACTTATATGGTTTCTTGTAATATCTATACCAATAGCAAGTTTGGCATCTTCAACTATTGACATAGCCTTAGCTTTTCTTCCCCCGCTGGATTCAAATTCTCCAACTTCTTTTATAAGATTTGCCTCAAAAAGTTCTTTAATATTTTGCAAAACGGTAGGCATACTCATATTTAAAGATATAGCTATTTCATGTTTAGATACTTTATTTCTTTCCAAAATATATTTATAGATAATATTTTTGTTTATTCTTTTTACATCTATGTTATTGCTTTTTTTGTATGTCATAATTTCTCATCAAAATAATGTCTAAAGAAGTATACATTAAAAAAATAAATTTGGAAGATTATTATATATAACAATACTTGATTTATAATATATTTTTTATATACTCAATAATAAATAACAATAAATTAGGATTAAAAATGTATACATTAGGAATAGATTTAAGCACGCAAAGTTTAACTTTAAGTATTATAAATTATAAAACTTATAAAAATGATTTAAATATATCAGTAGCATTTAATTCTCTTGAAGAAATTAAAAATTCTCCAATGAATAAAAATACATTGCTTATTGATTCTAAAATAAACGGCAAAGCAGAACAAGATATAAATATATTTTTAGCAGCATTAGATAAAGCTTTTTTTAAATTAAAAAGTGAATGCGATATAAAATCCATAAAGGCAATTCAAATATCAGCACAGCAGCATGGACATGTATATTTATCAGATAATTACAAACATAATATAGAAAAATTAAAAAATAAATCATATGTAAATCAAAATCTAATAGAAATATTAGAAGGTTCATATTCATACAATGCAGCCCCTATATGGAGAACATCATGTACCCAAAAAGAAGCAAATGAATTAAGAGAAGCTGCAGGCGGAAAAGAAAAAATGATACAGATAACTGCATCTAATTCTCCTTTAAGATTTACCGGTGCTGTAATAAAATATAATTTTGACAGCAATGAAGGATTATCAAATAATACATATAAAATATTTTTATTAAATACTTTTATAGCATCAATACTAACAGCTAAAGATGATATATCTGTAGACTTCGGAAATGCCTCCGGAATGAGTTTGATGGATTATTCTAAAAGAGAATGGAATGATACATTATTAAATACTGTGTCTCCTGATTTAAAACAAAAATTAGGAAATATAGATTCTCCTTCAAGTTTTGCCGGATATATAACTACTTATTTCACAGAAAAATACGGATTTGACAGCGAATGTATAGTTGGAATAGGAAGCGGAGATAATCCTGAAACAAAAGTTCTATATAAGGGCGATATACTTTCTCTAGGAACAAGTTTTGTATATATGCTTAATATCAATGAAAACAGCAGAGATTTCTCAGGTGTATCTAATGCTATGTATGATGGTGTAGGAAATCCATTTATGATATTCTGCCGAACTAACGGTGCTATAGTTTGGGATGAAGTAATGAAAATGCATGACAGAAATTACAGAGAAATCACACTATCTTTAGAACAAAATATTGATAATCTCCCAATAATGTTATGGCAAAAGGAAAATGAATCTGTTCCTATAAGCAGAGCATTTGATATAAAAAGATATTATGAAAAACATTCTTTTGACAATGATTATAAAGGAATTGTATTAAGTTCGTTGGGATTGGTTGCTGCTTATTCTAAGAAATTTTCTTCTGACAGCACAAACAATAATGATTTATCAGTAACAGGAGGTCCTACAAAGGATAAAGAAATATTAAAAATTGTAGCAAATATTTGGCAATGCCCTATAAAACTTCTTCCATCAGGAGGAGCTTCATTAGGTGCGGCAATAGCTGCAATGTTATTATTAAAAGAAAAAATTTCATTAGATGATGTGAGAAATTCTTTAATAGATAATACTGTAATAGAGCCTGATTCTAAATTATCAAAAAAATATGAAGATTATCAAAAGGCTATGCTTGAAAAATTTGAAGAAATAACTAAAGTACAAAAAGTATAAGATTAAATTATATGCTTAAATATTTTTTCTAATTTTTTATAATTTTCTAAAAATATTATTGACAGATAGAAAATTATATATAAAATTTATCCCGATTATAATAAATTATATTGGAGATAAAAAAATGCCTTTTGCTATATTCATGCTGACATTCTCTACATTCTGCATAGGTACAAGCGAATATGTTATAATGGGATTATTATCTGAAATTGCTAAAGATTTAAATATAACTATACCACAGGCCGGTGCTTTAGTATCAATGTACGCTATGGGAGTCGTTGTAGGTGCTCCTGTACTTGCAATACTTACAACGAAGATTTCAAGAAAGAAAACTTTACTTTCACTTATGGTAATGTTTATAATAGGAAATATTTTATGTGCTGTATCTCCTAACTATAGTTTTTTAATGGTTGCCAGAGTTTTGGCGGCATTATGTCATGGGACTTTTTTCGGAATAGCATCGGTAGTAGCTTCTGAAATGTCTGGAGAAAATAAAAGATCTCAGGCTATTGCAATAGTATTTATGGGAGTAAGTCTTGCAAATATATTAGGTGTTCCTGTAGGTACTTATATTGGAGAAAAATTCGGATGGAGAGCTACATTTTGGCTTGTAAGCACAATAGGTATTCTAGCCATATTAGCATTAATAAAATCTATTCCTGCAAATTTGGCAATGCCTAGCGGATATGTTATAGGAGAGTTTAAAATTTTAAGACATAGAAGAGTATTTATCCCTCTTATTTTGTCCGTATTAACATCCGCAAGCTTATTTACAATATTTACATATATAGATCCTATACTTCAAAATGTTACTATGGTTAATAAAGCTACTGTTGTAAAAGTACTATTTTTGATGGGAGCAGGTCTCACAATAGGTACATTTATAGGAGGAAAACTCGGAGATAAAAGCTTAATAAAATCATTAATATCAATGATGATTATTATGATAATGATACAAATTATAATGCTTTATGTTAATACCAAATTAATACCAATGATATCAGATTTAATAGCATGGAGCATAGCAGGATTTGCAGTATGTCCTATGCTTCAATCTTTAGTAGTTGAACAGGCAAAAGGTGCTCCAAATTTGGCATCTACATTTAATCAAAGTTCTTTCAATTTAGGTAATGCAATAGGTGCTAAATACGGCGGAATATTATTATCATTGGGAGCAGAATATAAAAACCTTTCAATATATGCAGCTTTAGTTATGATTATAGCAATATCACTTACAATATATTTTAGACATTATATAAAACATAGACCTGCCATTTAACATATTTATTTAATTAATGTTTTATAATACAAACAATTTTCATATGATAAATAAAAACAATGGAGTTTAAATTAATAATGAAAAACATAAAGTATATTATTGCAATATTCATAATAATTGTAAATTTTTCTTATGCTCAGCTTAATAACAATTTATTAAATCTTAATAATTTAAATGAAGCAAAAATAACTTTTACTATATCAACAAATAATGATAATCAATTAATAGTAAACGCTGATATACCGGAAGGATATTATGCCTATTTAAAATCAGAAATAGCAAATAAAGTTTCATTCCTTGCAGATAATAAAGAAATAAATGTTACATATCCTGAAGGTGAAAAATACCATAACGATATTATTATAAAAGGAAAGCAGGAATTTATATTAAATGATATTGATATAAACAATATTAATTTTATAAAAGCATCTTATCAATTATGTTCAGCAAAAGATAATGTATGTTTACAGCCTAAAAGCGAAATACTTTATGGTGAAGAAATTGATATACCTGATAATGCCAATATTATAACAGATGAAAAACCGGAAAATGCAACTTCTATAGAAAACTATATAAAAGGAAGCGATAATATATTCATAACATTGATTTTAATATTTGCAGCAGGACTTGCATCTGTACTTTTGCCTTGTACCTATCCCCTACTTTCAATTACAGTATCTATTTTAGGAACTACAACTGATTCTAAAAACAATAAAAAATCAAGTGTATTAGCTTCGCTTTTATTTGCATTAGGAGTAATCACAACTTACACTCTTTTAGGTGCTGTAGTTTCTGTTGCTGGATTTGCTTTCCATAAAACAATTCTATTTGGAAGTATTGGATATAATCCTATTGTTTTAACCATATTAGTATTATTATTTTTATACTTTACATTTTCAATGGCTGGATTTTATGAGATTAAAGCTCCTTCTTTTTTACAGTCTGCTAAAACAAATGCATACGCTAAAAAAAATCAATCAATATTCCATAAATATATAATGGGTCTTCTTGCAGGAATAGTTACTACTCCTTGTGCTGCTCCTATAATAGCTGTTATATTGGAAATAGGTTTTCTTAATCCTGTATTCGCTACTTTATATATGGCTGTTTATGCTTTGGGTTTCGCTTCTGTATTATTTATTCTTGGTACATTTGCTTCAATACTCACAAAAATGCCTAAGGCTGGAACTTGGATGGTATATGTTAAATATATTTTCACTTTCCTAATGATGATAATAAGTTTCTATTATGCTAATATACTTTTCGGAGTTTTAGGATTTAACAAAATAAGTTATATACTTGCTTCAGCTGCAATATTAGTATTTGCAGTATTAGTTTACATAATTAAAAACAAATCTGCTATGCTAAGTGCATTAGAAATAAAAATATTTGTTTCTGTAGTAATTATATCAATAGCATTAGGCTGTACTTATGGATTCATCAAATCAAAAAATGAAGTTTCAAATCATATCACATACAATGAAGCATTAGAACTTTCAAAACAAAACAACAAACCTATACTAATAGATTTCTCTGCTGTTTGGTGTGCTAATTGTTATGAACTTAAAGAGAAAGTATTCGTAAATGAAGAACTAAAAAAATTCATAGATGATAATTTGATTTTCACCGAAGTTGATGTTGATAAATACAAAAATATTTCTGATGAGTATAATGTTAAATGGCTTCCTTGGATAATAGT
>NZ_CALXRN010000134.1 GCF_944390595.1 uncultured Brachyspira sp.
TTAAAGGAGCAAAAGAATATTTTACAGGAGATGTTGAAGTAGAAATTCTTACAGAGCCTAATGAAGATTCACATTTCTCTGTAGCTTATGTAACATTTGAAGCAGGTGCCAGAACTGCATGGCATACTCACCCTTGCGGACAGCATTTAGTTGTAGTTGAAGGTATAGGACTTACTCAGGAAGAAGGCGGAGAAGTTTTGGAGTTTCATGCAGGAGAAGCTCTTTATTGTCCTAAAGATAAAAAACATTGGCATGGTGCTTCACCAGATTGCAGAATGAAACATATTGCTATCACTGGAGATAAAGACGGCAATAATGTTACTTGGTTAGAACATGTAACTGATGAAGAGTATAATGCTTATAAAAAGAATAAATAAGTATTGAATAACATTTATTTAAAATACTAAAAGTATCAATATAACTATAGTCATAATTTTTCTTAATCAATAAGGGTGAAATTTATGAAAAATAAAAAAAATAATATCAACATTCACTGCTTTAAGTATTATTTTAATAGCTGGTGTAATCTTTTATATATTCAAAAAAACAAATAACAATATAATCCCTGAACAGAAAATTTTTGCTCAAGAGATTAATATAAACAATTCAGGAGATAGAACAATGATAAATGATAATTTAATATTGTTAAAAGGCGGAAGCTTTATGATGGGAAGTCCTGAAAATGAAGTTCAGCGTGATAAAGATGAAGTTTTACATGAAGTGATAATAAACCCATTTTATATATCACCTTATGAAGTTACACAAAAAGAGTATCAAGCAGTAATGGGAGAAAATCCAAGCTACTTTAAAGGAGAAGATTTACCTGTAGAAAATATTACTTGGTATGATGCTATAGAATACTGCAATAGATTAAGCAAAAGCAAATGATAACTATCACTTCATGTCGATTATACATTTAATTTTCAAAATAACTTCTAATAGGAAGATAACATAATATATTTTATACATTTGATTTTTTTTGCAATAGGTATATTATAGTAAAAAATAATAATTGATTATATAGTTAGAAATTATAAAAGCTAGCCCAGCAGTACAAATAAATTATTTATTTGCTGATTATAGGCGGAGGCGAGCATAATAATAATAATAATAAAATTTCTATTAAAGGTTTGTATGAATATACTAGTTATAAATGGTCCTAATACAAATATGTTCGGTGTAGCTCAAACTAAAATTTTTGGAAATATTACACTTGGAGATATTGAAAAGAAAATAAAGGAAGCAGCAAGCGGAAATGCTAAAGTATCATTTTTTCAATCTAATCATGAAGGAGCGATAGTAGATAGAATACATAGGGCTTATGATGAAAGCATAGATTATATAATAATAAACGCCGGATCCTATACTCATACTTCTATAGCCATAAGAGATGCTTTTTTATCTACAAATATACCATTTATAGAAGTTCACATGAGTAATGTTCATGCAAGAGAAGATTTTAGAAATAAAAGCTATTTATCTGATATAGCATTGGGTGTAATTACAGGTTTTAGAGACAATAGTTATATATTAGCTTTGGCTCATTTATTATCTATACAAAAAAAGAAATAACGGAGTTTGAAAATGTGCAAATTAACTTTAACTGAAAGCGGTGAAAACAAAAAATTTGATTATGATGCCAGACTTGAAAGATTATTAAAATTAACAAATGAGAATCTGCTTATAACTAAAAATGAAAATATATTTTATCTAACAGGATTTAAAGGCAGTGCCGGATGGCTTCTTATAAAAGACGGCAAAAAATATTTATTTGTCGATTCAAGATACTGCGAGCATGCTACTAAAGTTACGCATAAAACTACTGTTATACTTGTAGCTGCTACATATTCGGATGCTTTGGGAGAATTTTGTAAAGAAAATAATATAAATGATATATCTGTGGCTAAAAGCGGTCTTTATCTTTCTGATTATGAAAATATAGTTGCTTCAATGGTTAATAATTCTATAAAAATAGGTATAAGCAAAGCTGATATAGACAGCATACGCAATATAAAAGAGAAAGAAGAAATAAAAATAATGAAAGATAATTTAAACAGGGCAGAAAAAGCAATGACAAAAATGCTTGCTTTCGTAAAAGAAGGAGTAACAGAACAAGAACTAGCGGCAGAATTAGAATATCAGATGCGTAAGGAAGGAGGAGATAAAACAGCATTCGACACAATTTTGCTTTTCGGTGACAGAACTTCTTTGCCTCATGGGGTGCCTTCTGATATAAAATTAAAACTTGGCGATAATATTCTAATGGATTTCGGATTATCAAGAGATGGATATAAAAGCGATATAACTAGAACATTCTTCTTTGGCAAAGGAGAGCATTTTAATGAAATGAGCAAAATATATAACATAGTTAGAGAAGCTCATAAAAAAGGAATAGAAACTATACATTCAGGTATTTCCGGAAAAGAAGTTGATAATGCTGCCAGAGAAATCATAAAAAATAATGGCTACGGACAATATTTCGGACATGGTTTAGGACATAGTGTAGGACTTGAAATACATGAATCTCCTAGACTTTCTCCTTTAGTTGATCATATACTTGACGGCGGATGTGTTGTCACAGTTGAACCCGGCATATATGTACCAAATTTAGGCGGTGTAAGAATAGAAAATATGGTAATAGTAACTAAAAACGGCGGAGTTTCTATAAATGATACGCCTACAGATTTAATTGTATTATAATTATTGACATATTATAATTTATATAGTATCATAAACAATATAATAAATTTTAATTAAATTTGAATAAAAATAATTATAAAAAACATTATGGCTAGAAGAAGAAAGAAAAAATCATCACCTTTATTATTAATAATAATCATACTTGTAATTACAGCAGGATACTATTATTATAACAACATATATAATAAAAAAGCATCGTCATCAAAAACACATAGAAATGAAAAAAAAGAAAATGTTACAAGATATAATAGAGATGACTGGGGTAATTGGGAAGATGAAGACAATGACGGGCTTAATACAAGACATGAAGTTTTAGCTAGAGAATCTTTAATTAAGCCTGTAATTTCAAATAATAGAGTTGTATCTGGAAAATGGTATGATAAGTTTACAGGAGAATATTTCACAGACCCAAAAGATTTGGATATAGATCATTTAGTACCATTAAAAAATGCCCATGCAAGCGGTGCTAGTAATTGGAGCAAAGAAAAGAAAAGCGAATACTATAACTATTTAAAAAATGATCATCATTTAGTAGCCGTATCAAAAGGAGCAAACCGTTCTAAAGGCGATAAATCTCCTGTTGAATGGCTGCCTCCAAATGAAGAATATCAATGCGAATATGTACGCGAATGGTTTAAAATTAAAACAGACTGGGGACTTACCATAGAAGAAGGGTTTGATGAAGTTTCAAACAGAGTATGCAAAGGCAAATAAGCTTTATATACAATTATTTCTTTAAAATGTATCTGTTAATATTTTCTAGATGTTCTTCATAAGTAACAGAAAACGCATGCTTTCCTGTACCGTCAGCAACAAAGAAAATATAATCTGTATCAGCCGGATTTAATGCCGCCTCTATTGCTCTTCCGCCTGCAGAACATATAGGTCCTGGAGGAAGCCCTGTATTCTTATATGTATTATAAGGATGAACCATACGCAAATCATCATATTTTAAATTAGGTTTTTCTATATAATCACCCTTAACCAAAGTCATGGCATATATTGTTGTAGGATCTGCCTCAAGTCTCTTATCAATATTCAATCTGTTGTAATAAACTGAAGATATAAGTTTAGGATCATCAGAAGGTCCCATTTCTTTTTCTACTATAGAAGCCATAGTTAATACTTCATGTACAGTTCTTCCAATCTTTTTTGCTCTATCCTCTAAATCCGGAAACTGCTTGAATAATGAATCTATCATATATGTAACCAATACTTTTGTAGGATTGCCTTTAACAATATAGTATGTAGAAGGAAATATATAGCCTTCAACACTGTCTGAAGGAATATTATATTTTTTTAATATTTCTTTATCATGGCAAACTTCTAAAAATTCTTTCTTAGTAGTAAAGCCCTCAGCTTCTAAATAGTTAGCTATTTCATATATATTTTTACCCTCAGCAATGGTAAATTTAGCCATAGCCTGCTTGCCGCTGTTAATATGCTTCATAATATCTATCATGCTCATATCTCTGCTGATTTCATAATATCCGCTTAAAAGTTTTCTGTCATATTTAAGATATTTTGCAACAGCGAGGAATATTTTAGAGTTTCTAATCAACCCATGTAATTCTAATTTATTTGCTATAGCTGAGGCACCTTCTCCCTGCTTTATTTCAAAATAAACTTTTTCTTTATCTCCGCCTACAGGGCTAATCATATATTGAATGAATGCCGCAGATGAAGCTGAAACTATAGCTGCAAGTATAATTAATATAATAAATAGTTTTTTCATAAAATTCTCTTATACAAATATATTATTAGATAAAACAATTAATTAATCTATATGTAATATGTTAGAATGTATATCATTTACAGATACTTCTTTCTCTTCTCCGCTATCCATATTTTTTAATTTACACATTCCTCTTTTTAATTCATCTTCGCCAAGCAGAACAGCATATTTAGCATTTCTTTTATTGGCTGATTTAAATTGATTTTTCACAGATTTTCCGGTAAAGTCATAATCACAGCTTATATTATTAGCTCTTAATGTCTGCATTATTTTTAATACTTCATTTTCAGTTTCTTTGAAGGCTACAATAAATGCATCAAGTCTATCTGTTATAATACTGTTTTGACCTTCCAATACAAGTAAAAGCCTTTCAATTCCCATAGCACTTCCTACACCCGGAACATCTTTTCCATTATTAAAAAGACCGATTAAATTATCATATCTTCCGCCTCCAAGTATAGCACTTTGAGAACCTAAAGCATCTGTTTGAACCTCAAAAGCAGTTTTTGTATAATAATCCAAACCTCTAACCAGCATAGGCTCTACAATAAAATTCTGTCCTATTCTTGTAAGCTCTTCGCATAATTTATCAAAATGTTCTTTGCACTCATCGCATACATAATCATAAAATTTAGGTATATCTTTAATAGTTTCTTTACATTTTTCATTTTTACAGTCTAATATTCTTAATATATTACCTTCATATCTTTTCTGACAAGTTTCGCAAAGTTCTTCTTTTTTACTTCCTATAGCTTCTTTCAATGCATTATTATAAGAAGGTTTGCATTTAGAACATCCTACAGTATTTATTAAAAGATTAACATTATTAATACCAAACTCTTTTAAAACATTAATATTAAGAAGTATAATTTCAGCATCTATTAAAGGAGAAGAACCTCCAATGCATTCTATTCCAAATTGATTGAACTCTCTGTATCTTCCTTTCTGCGGACGCTCTGCCCTATACATAGTACCTAAATAAAATAATTTATTTATAGCAAACTCATTTTGCATAGAATTCTCAACATAAGCACGGGCAACAGAAGCAGTACCTTCAGGTCTTAAAGTAAGAGAACGTCCTCCCCTGTCTTCAAAAGTGAACATCTCTTTACCTACAATATCCGTTCCTTCTCCTATTCCTCTGGTAAAAAGATCCGTATATTCAAATAAAGGGGTTCTTATTCTCCCGTATCCGTAAAGCTTAACTATATTTTTTATTTTATTTTCTATGAATTCTAATTTTTTAGATGAATCATAGAAAAAATCATTCGTACCTCTAGGTTTTTTTATTTCCAACATATTAATTCAATCCTATTATTATTTTAATACTTCTTCAGTTTTTGTGCTTCCGCTTTTTGCAGTACTTTTTGGCGGAGCATACAAAGGCTTAGCATTATTAACTGCATTAATATTTGTTATATTTTCTCTATAAGAAGGCATTGATGATAAATCCTTAAATCTAGTAGAAGAATAATCCAATATTTGAGTATTTGCTGGTTTTGAAGATAGTATATTAATAAAATTATTTCTATCAGTTTCGCTTGCAACACCTATTCTGCTTCTCCAATAAATAACTGTTGAATAATATCTATCATCCTCTGTAAGAGAAGAAGCAACCTCAGCAAACATTTTATCAGCCTCATACAAGTTATTATAAGCAAATAAGTTAACAGCACCTAAATAAAGTCTTGTTCTCATCAAAAGATTAGAATTATCTTTTTTATTATAAGCAAAAGTCAAATCTGATTTAGCCTGAGCAGCAAATTCAGCAGATTTTCTTCCTTCATTCAAAAATCTTGAATAATAAGAAACACCTCTATAATAAGCATATTCCTCAACAGAAATACCCATATATTCATTATAAGGATTTGTATTAAACCACTCTGTAGCAACTTTGGAAGGTCTTGATAAAACTTCTCTTATTATATTTCTAGTATTTTCTGCATTTCCGTCATATTTATTAGCATGTACATTTTCTTTTCCAACTGTTAAAGAAACATCTTCTTCTTTTTTTGGTTCTTCCAATAAATCTTCATCAATATCTTCTTTAGCAGTATTTTCTATATTTTCTGTAACTTCATCTTTTTTAGATTCATCCTTTACTATTATAGAAAATAAATTGTACTTATCTTTTTCTACTTGTACATTATTAGTATATAATTTGTCAGCAAAAGATATATAAGCCTCATATTCTCCTTCAGAAACTTCAATAATAAAATTAGTAGAAACATCTGTTTTAAATGAATAATCTTCTATATCTATGCCTATAGTTCCATTATTAGGATTCTTATCTATTAATATAGTTAATGGATAAAGCATTTTTTCATTTAGATTTTCTTCATTTAAATTATTATTAGTAACAGCACTGTTATTATTTGTTTCTTTTAATATATTAGTTTCATATTCTACAGTCTCAGGATCCTCTATAAGTATTTCATCAACTGTTTCTCTATCTATTGATGGAATCTTTCTATTTGATGCTCTTTCAGGCGTTTTTTCTTTTTTGGCTATATCTTGAAGTTCTCCTAACTTTTCTTCATTTTCTTTTTCTAAAGGAATTTCATTTACTTCCTCATTATTATTTTCTTTTTCTATATCTTCTTCTATATCTTCTATTTCTTTTGCTGGAGAATATCTTTCAAAAACCGCAAATTTCTGATCTGTATAAACAGGAAGCCCCTCTTCTTCAGGAAGTACTGGAATAGAATTTTTTATAAGCATATACACATCCATATCTGATGTAGTCCACTCATAAACTTTCTGATTCATATTTTCAGGGGTTTTTAAATTTCTTATCATTTCGTTAATACTTTTATTTTCTCCTGAAAAATAATCATGTATAAAATTATCCGGATTTCTTGAAAGTATCATCAATGTTTGATAATATGTTTCATAAACTTTCGGAGTAATATAACTCAAATACATACTCCAATATATAGAAGTAGCATAATTAGGATTAGATGTCTGGCAATTATCAGCATAATATTTAAATATTCTAGCAGGCAGTTCCTTATCTCCTGGCAAAACCGTAAGTATGCCTCCTATATAAAGAAATGCTCTGTCTTTATATGAATAAACAGGATCATTAGGCAATTCTAATGCTTGTCTAAAATCACTAGCTGCTCTATTAACCTCTGTTCTTGCACCTCTAAACTTAATAAATGATGAATATCTGCTTACACCTCTATAAAAATCAAATACATATTCATTAACTCCATATTCAGGACTATATGTATTTTCTTTAAACCATTCTATTGCCTTTTTAGGAGATTTTTCCTGCAAATCTTCTATATATTCAGGGAATGTTAATCTATTTTGTGAAAATAAATTATAATACAATATCATCATAAATAGAATAGAAAAAAGTTTTTTCATTTTTTTACCCTTTGTTTTATACGATTTATATCATATAAAATATCGAAATATATTAATATTTTACTATAAAAAAATATAATATCAAGTACAAAATGGATACGGAAAATTAAATAACTATTCTATCATTGCCCTGACGTTTAAGAAGTTTTTCTCTTTCTAAAGCATTTAATAAAGGAATAACGTATTTTCTTGAAAGCCCCGTTTTTTCTTTAACAAATGCTATTGTTATAATATCTTTTGGTTTAGAGTTTTTCATAATTAAATTTTTTACTCTATTATAAACTTCAATATGATAATATATTCCCTCTTCAAGATACATTGCTTGTTTTGAAGCTGATAACACTTTTATATCTTTTATTCCATTTGTAAATGTTTTTATAACTTTTTCATCTAAGCCATTTAAATCTTCTTTTTTCAATCTTTCAAGAAGCTGCTTTTGCGAATTAGTAAGCTCAACACTCTGAGTATATTTTTTATATATATTATTAAAAGGCATTATAATCTTATTTTGAACAAGATGATCTATGAAAGGCTTAGTAAATGCATTATCTATATTAAGATGATTTCTTATATCTTCAAAAGAAAAACCATCCTTTTTACTTTCTATCAATTTTTTAGCCTCAATTAAAAGATTATTTAAATAATCTTTTTTAACAAAGAAGTTAGACATTTTAATTGCATATTCAGGCAATTCTCCATTAGCAGCAGAATATCCATTTACAGACATAACTAGATCCGTATATTTGTCTCTTTTTATTTTGCCTAAAAAATCATGGGCATTATCCATTATACTTTTTCTAATCTGCGGTGTAGTTTTGCTTCCCCAAAATACATCCCCAGTTCCTATTATGGCACTTCCTCCATGGCTTATTAATATTCCTCTTTCTTTCCAAAATACGGATATAGGCTCATCAAATTTAAGTCTTATAAATCTATCATCTATTTCTCTGATATCAACTTCAGTTTTCACTTTCTTTTCAGATTCATTATAAGATGCTCTTTTATACATAGGAATAATTTGAGCAACCAAACATTCAGTACCAATTGCAAACTCAGCATTTTTAATCTTTTTTAAATATTCTACATCGCTGTTATGAACCAACTCTAATATAATTTCATCTGTTAAAAATACTGTTTCATCTTTATCGCATAAAAGATGTCCTCTTCTTATTTCTTCTTTTTTTATATTCTTTAAATTTATAGCAATACGTGAAGTAGCATATACAATTTCTCTATCTTCATGGTAAGATTGTATATTTCTTATAGAAACTTCTCTCTTAGTAGGATAATGTATTAATGTATCGTCTTTTTTTATGCTGCCGCCTTTTATACTGCCTGTAATTGTAAGTCCTGCACCTTTTATAGAAAAAACTCTATCAACATAAATATGTGTCTTTATATCATCTGAAGATTTATCATTAAGCAATATATCAGTTATTCTTTCTTTTAAAAAGTCTATATTAGTACCATTTATAGCAGAAACTTTTACTATTTCTATATCTTTATTAAATATTCTATATAAATTCTTTTTAATATTTTCTTCACTTTCTTTTAATCTATTTTCATCAACAAGGTCTATTTTATTCATTACGCATATAATATTTCTTATGCCAAGCGATAAAGCAACTTTGGCATGCTCTTCAGTCATATTCATCCAACCTTCATTAGCACATACTACAAGCATAACTAAATCCAAACTCCACATGCCTGCTACCATATTTCTAATAAACCTTTCATGACCAGGAACGTCTATTACTCCAATAGTAATATCTTCATTAGGCTTGAAAAATCCAAAACCTAAATCTATAGTCATCTCCCTCTTTTTTTCTTCAGGGAGTCTCATCATAGCAATACCAGTTAAGGCTTTTATTAATTCTGATTTACCATGGTCAACATGACCAGCTGTTCCTATAATTCTATTCACTTATATTTCCTTTATTTTTAGCAATAAACTCTATGCAATTTATTCACATAATTTCTATGTAAAAATACTAAATTTTGTACACATTTTTAATAGAAAAAATAATAATTTCTATTAAAAAATAAAAAAACTTTTATAACAAATTACTATCTATAATTTTTTTCAGCACCTCCCTAACATATTCTATATCATCATCATTTATGGTAATAACATAAATAAGAACAAAATCTTTTTTTATCTTTGGTATAATAGGTATATCTAAGTTATGCATAAATTTAATAGTTGCTTTTATATCTTTAGGTTTAAAACTAATAGCATAAGATGGATAGAAAGTATCCGCCATAGCTCCGCCGCCTGTTTCTATAGTTTCTTCTATAACATCGAAACCGCTGATATTTTCTATAATTTTTAATGCTTTTTGTTTTATAATATCCGGCTTAATAGAAAGTAAAGTTTCACAATAACCCTTAAATTGACCTGTGGAATTTAATCTTTTTATAACGCTTTTTTCCAAAATAGATAAAACTGTTTTACCGCATCTAAAAGCTCTCATCAAAGGATGCTTATATATTCTGGATATATACTCTCTTTTTCCAACTATAATACCAGCCTGCACACTTGAAAACATTTTATCCCCGGAAAAACATACCAAATCTACACCGCTTTTTAAAGCAGATTTTACATGTTCTTCTTCAGACATATTCTCATCAAATATTCCTGCACCTTCATCATAAACTAATGGTATATTATTTGGTACAGCGTCTCTTATCTTTTTAAATGACGGATGCTTAACAAATCCTCTAATTTTAAAGTTAGAAGCATGCACTTTAAGTATCATAGCAGTATTTTCTGTTACAGCTTCCTCATAATCCTTTACAGTTACTATATTAGTTGTGCCTATTTCTACAAATTTAGCTCCTGCCTCTCTAAGTATATCAGGAATTCTAAATCCTCCTCCTATTTGTACCTGCTCTCCCCTAGAAACTATAACCTCTTTGCCTTGTGCTAAGGTTTTCAATATTAAAAATACAGCAGCAGCATTATTATTAACAACCAATGCATCTTCAGCGCCTGTTAATTTAGCCAAAAGAGAATATAGAAACTCACCTCTTAAACCTCTGCCTTCGCTATTAATATTGTATTCAAGGTTATTGCTTGCTGTGTTTAGTGCTTTTACCTCATCCCATACATCACTGTCTATAGGAGAACGTCCTAAATTAGTATGCATAATGGTACCTGTAGCATTTATAACTTTTTTTATTGGAAGATTGGATCTTTGTTTTACCTTTTTTTCACATAATTTGATAATATCTTCTTTTGAATAGCTGGCATTTTTATTTTTTATCTCTATTCTAAGTTTTTCTAAGGTATCGCGTATTATATCTGCTACTATAGGACGGGAAAGAATTTTAAAATATGGTTTTATAGAATCATGCTCTAATACAGTATTGGTTTGTATTAAGTTAAACTTGTTGTTCACTGTTAGCCTCTCTCTAATGAAATTAAATATAAAATATACTTTAAGATAAGAGACTATTAATTATGAGTAATTTAATCATACTATAACTTTTATAATCGCTTATTTATCGGAAGAGGCAGGAGTTGAACCTGCCGATGTCGCTATGACATCCAACGCTTTTGAAGAGCGCGGAGCCCACCGGGACTCATCTAC
>NZ_CALXRN010000135.1 GCF_944390595.1 uncultured Brachyspira sp.
AAATTATCAACTCCGCATGCTTTTTGCAAATCAACTAAAGCATCAACAAAATCCATAGCTTTATTTGCATCTTTCTTACCTAAAGCCTTAGCCATATTTATCATTTTTTCATCGCAGTCATGTGCATTTGCAATCACAGTATAATATTCTTTACTAATTATAATAAGTCCTGCCCCGTGCTCAAGATTAGGATAATATGCACTTAGAGCATGCTCAATAGAATGCTCAGCAGTACAGCTTGAAGTACTTTCAACTATTCCGGATAAAGTATTAGCCATAGCAACATTTTCTCTAGCTTCCATGTTATTTCCGTCTTTAACAGCATCAGCTAAACTTTTTCCTATAAGTTCTATTGCTTTTAATGCAAATAAATCGCTCATATCATTTGCTATTTTATTAATATATCCTTCTGTACTATGAAATAAAGCATCAAAACCTTGATAAGCTGTAAGTTTTGGAGGAACTGTCTTCATAAGTTCTGGATCTACTATAGAAAGATAAGGATAAGTTTTTTCATAACCAAAACCTATTTTCTCTTTTCCATTAGTAATAACAGTCCAAGGATCTGCTTCTGTACCAGTTCCTGCAGTAGTAGTTATTGCAACAACAGGAAGAGGGTCATTAGGAACAGGCTTTCCTTTTCCTGTACCTCCAAATATATAATCCCAATAGTCGCCTTCATTAGTAGCCATTACAGCAATAGATTTTGAAGAGTCTATGCTGCTTCCTCCTCCTATACCTATAACAAAATCACAATTTTCTTTTTTAGCTAAAGCAGCTCCTTCCATTACATGGTCTTTAATAGGATTAGGAAGTATTTTATCAAATAAAACATAAGCTACCATTGCTTTATCCAATTCATCCTGAAGTCTTTTTAAATAACCGTATTTTTTTATGGAAGTACCGCCTGTTACAATTAATGCTTTTTTACCAGGTAATTTCTGCTTATGTAATTTGTTTAAAGAACCATTGCCGAATATAACCTTGCTAGGCATATAAAAATTAAAATTCATAATTGCTACCCCTTAAATATAATATTATGTTTACTATTATACAGCTCTATAATTTTTAAATCAAATTATAATTTAAATATTGATAAAACTTAAAAATAAGGTTTTATAACAAATAAAAAGAAAGTATTATTTATTGAAATGAGTATAATAATACCGTAATACTTCTTTTATAAAATATTACGGCATTATTTAATTGATAGTTATTATTTTTTATTCTACTGGAATATATCCGTTTTCTTCTACTATTTGTTTTCCTATACCGCTAAATATGTAATTTACAAAAGCATTTTCACTTTCAGAAAGTTCTGAGTTTTTAATAAACATTAAAGGTCTTTGTATTTTATACTGTCCATTTAAAATATTTTCTTTAGTAGGCTCTACTCCATCAACTTTGAAAGCGAATAAATTATCTTTATTTTGATTATAAACTCCGTAAGAAGCATAACCTATAGCATTTTCATTTTCTACTATTTTTGTTCCTAATGCTCCCATAGAAGGAGATTGTATAGCATTAGGTGATATTTGAGTTTCTCCCATTATAGACTCTTGGAAAACCTCATAAGCTCCGCCGCTTAAATCTCTAATTATAACTACTATTTCTTTTTGAGGCAAAGAAGCATCTACATCGCTCCAATATTTATATTCGCCTGAAAATATTTTTCTAATAGTATCAGAATCTAAATTATCTTTAATTTTTGTTATTGGATTTTTAGCATTAACTGAAACTGTCAAAGCATCGGAGGCAACCAAAAATTCTTTATAATTTGTCATTTGAGATTTCTCATTATCTCTTATTTTTCTAGCTAACATTCCAAAACTTGCTGTATTATCTAATATGCTTTTTACACCGGCACCGGAACCCGCTGATGATACATATATAGATATTTTTTCATTAGGAAGATTAGAAGATACTTTATCCCAAGTAACATATTCTTCCATAAACTTATTACCTATAGAAGCCATAACAGGAGCTAAAGAAGAGGATCCGTCGAAGGAAATCTCGGCTTTAAAACCTGTATTATCAGAACTTGATGATTGAGATGCGTTATCTGTTTTGTTTGAATTACAGCTATATAATAGAGCTATAATTAATAGAAAAAGTATAATTTTTTTCATAGTACTATCCTTTAATATTTTGTAATAAAAAATAATTTAACATGCTGAAATATAAAGTCAAGAAATTAAACAGTTAAAAATTATAACATACCCCGCCCTATAGATTTTATGATTTTAATTATAATACAAATTTTATTTAATATTTTGAATCTCAATAGAAAAAGCATACCCGCCCTAGTTTTTATTAAGTTTGTAATTTCAATTAACGCACGGATAACAAATTTATAATTTAAATAAATATTTAAATTGCATATAAAATACATATTTGAAATTTTATTCTGCGTGCGGTAAAGAAAAAATAAAAAACTATAAGAGATAATGCTTTTACTATAAATTTTCTACAATCAAATTTTCACTCAATTAAATCACTTTGCTTTTATATATTTTTTATTAAATTAGTATTGACTTTTTTGAATAATATTTAGTATAATCAAAATATAAACAGCGGATATAATGCTGAACTGCTAACCGCAATTACCAATTTGTTGACAGCTATAATAATTGCGGTTACGACTTTTAAAAATAAGAAATAATTCTTAATACAACCAAAGGGGAGTGAGTCTGCAACCCGCTTCCTTCGGATATTATAAGACATAGATATAAAGGAGTCAAGCATGTTAGAAAAAATTACTTGTATAATATCCATAAGTGCTTTATGTATAAGCATATTCAATTTAATAATGGTGTTAACAGTATGGAAAAAAAGTAATAGAAAATAAAGTCAGTAAAAGAGAAAGCACAGGAAGACCTATCAGAGATATTAATAAAGGTAAAATGAATAGACATAATATAACTTGCATGATGATATATGGAAAAGTATAGTAGAAAAGTCTGCAGAACTTAATTTATCAGCTAGTCAGTATATGGCTATGATACATAAAGAATATATGAATAAGTAAAGCCGTTTCAGCATATAATAAGTGCTGCTATAATTTGTATTATTGCAGCACTATTTTTATTCAATATGTAATAATATAACTATTTAATGGAAAGATTTTTACTTATACAAAATTATTTTTTTCTTTTAAATATTCCGTTAAATCCGTAATTTTTCATATAAGGAGAACATCTTTCAAGTAATATTAAAGTATCTTTATTTACAACTGAAATATATAAATAATAATCCGTTGCATAACCATAATTAAAAACTATTACATTTTTTAAATATCCATATACTTCATCATTAAACTTTCCAATATAAACAGAAGGTCCGTACTCAGTACTCCAGTATTCACTTAGTTCGCCCTTTTCATTCAAATCTTTTTTCATCATAATATGTTCTTCTATCTCTTTATTTAATTCCTTTGATGAAGTACTAAAATTATATTCACCGCCTGCAATCTCAGATAAAGTTATGCTAAATCTTTTATCTTCTGATTCAAATGTACCATAAATATTTTCTGTAACATCTTCTTTGTTCAATAAAACTTTATTATCTACAAGAGTAAATAAAGTTTCCATACTATCTTTATAATTAATGTAATTACTATAGGCTTCTTCATGATTCTTTGACACTAAAGGCGGAATATAATCTGGTTCAACAGATAAATTATAAGGAGTCATCATTAAAGCATTATTAGTAAATAAAAACACACAATAATTTGTAATCTCTTCATAACTATCTTTTTCATAGTTATAACTTTTAGCAGGATAATAAAAATAAAATTCATTATCACTTATAGCACCATCTAATTGATAAAATACCTCATTAAACAATATCTCTCCTGTTCTTTCATATATAATAAACTCATCATGAGGTCCGCCGATATAGGCTTTATTTTTAAAAAGTTTTGCAAATTTTTCTATT
>NZ_CALXRN010000136.1 GCF_944390595.1 uncultured Brachyspira sp.
ATTTTTTCAATTTTTTGATTTCTAGGAATGTATATTGGTATATCTTCTATTATAATGCTATGTTTTGAATTGGCTTCAAATTTTATTCCTAATGATTCTATAGATTCTTTTGAGGCATTTAAAATATCAATTTCATAATCCCTGTACTCAATTTCACAAGGTATAAGGAGTTTTTCATATTCTATTTTTTTTGACATAAGAGTTTTATATATTCTTTCATAATTAAGCCTTTCATAAGCGGCATGCTGATCTATTATATACATTTCTCCTCCACGTTCAGCTACTATATACGATGAGAATACCTGTCCTATAGCTCTCGTGTACTCTCCAAATTCTATATTATTGGTGTTAAAATTATTGTTATTTAAATTTATTTCCTTATTAATATTATTTTCTTCTATTATATTGTCATTTATATTATCATTGTTTTCTATATTTAAATCATATTGAGCATAGTTATTATTTGAATAATTTGTATTCTCATATTTTATTTCATTTGCTGATTCTGTATTATAATTTGAAGTATTAGATGTATAATTATTATTCTGCATAGGAAATGTAGGCGTAATATCCTTATCAAGATCAACTTCTATATTAACAGAATCAAAATTATTTCCGGAATTTATATTATTTGCTATAGCATTATATAATATTCCAGAAATATCTCTTTCATTTTTTATTCTAACTTCCTTTTTACTCGGATGAACATTAACATCTATTTTACTGCTGTCAATATTTATATATAGGAAGAAAAAAGGATATCTTTCTTTAGGTATGGCATTTGAATATGCATTTTTTATAGCATAAGCAAGAACTCTGTTTTCTATAGGTCTTTTATTTAAGAATATAAAATTATTCTTTCTCATGGATTGGCTTATTTTAGAATTTGAAAATAAACCATATATTGATACATCTTCTTTTTCTATTTCAATTTCTATTAAATTTCTAAATACATTGCTGTCAGATAGATAATTTTCAATTCTATCTTTTAGAGAATCAACTTTAATATATGAACTTACAACTTTACCATTATTTTTTAATTTCATAGAGATATTAGGCTGTACTAATGCTTCCATATCAAAAACTTCTTTAACAAGAAAAAATTCTCTTGAAATATGTTTTAAGAATTTGTACCTAGCAGGTATATTAAAGAATAGATTTTTAGCTATAATTTTTGTTCCTTGTGAAGCAGCTGCTGGTTTATGCTCTATTATTTTTCCTCCTTCAACTATTATCTTTCCTCCATTATCTTCATCTATATTTTTTGATACAATTTCTAAATTTGTAACATCTGATATAGAAGCTAGAGCCTCTCCTCTAAATCCAAGTGTATATATTGAATCTAAATCTTCTATAGAATGTATTTTGCTTGTTGCATGATGTGTAATAGCAAGCGGAAGCTCATCAAAACGTATCCCGTTTCCATTATCTTCTACAATCATAGATTTAATGCCTGCTTCTTCTACCGATACTTCAATGTTATCGGCTCCGGAGTCTACAGCATTTTCAAGCAGTTCTTTAAGCATTGATGCGGGTCTTTCTATAACTTCTCCTGCAGCTATACGATTAGCTACAGATTGCGGTAATTTCATTATATTTTTATTCATATTATTAAACTAACCAAATTTTTTTTATATATATTATCATATAAATTAATAAAAATGAATATCATGCTATTTATATACAGTAAATCATTATTAATTACATTCTATACTATAGTTAGGTATAATAAAAAAATATAATATTTAATTGAAATTGAAAAAAAAATGTACTATACTAAAAGCAACGTATTAATATTATAAATAGAAATGCGGTAAAAATTATAATTTTTTGGAGATTAGAATATGTCTAGAAAAATAGTTATAGCAAGTGCATGCCGTACTGCAATAGGCAGCATGGGAGGATCTTTAAGTACAGTTCCAGCTGCTGAATTGGGTTCAATAGTAATAAAAGAAGCTTTAAATAGAGCAAAAGTAGCACCAAATCAAGTAGATATGGTGTATATGGGTTGTGTAATACAAGCATCATTAGGTCAGAATGTTGCACGTCAATGTTTAATAAAAGCAGGACTTCCTGTAGAGGTACCAGCTATGACAATTAATGTTGTATGCGGTTCAGGACTTGATGCTGTTAATATGGCTGCTAATATGATAGCTGCAGGCAATGCTGATATAGTTGTTGCAGGCGGTACCGAAAACATGTCATTAGCTCCTTATGCTCTAAAAAATGCACGTTATGGATATAGAATGGGTAATAATACAGTAATAGATACTATGGTTAATGATGCTCTTTGGGATGCATTTAATAATTATCACATGGGTATAACAGCAGAAAATATTTGCGATGATTGGAAACTTACCCGCGAAGAATTAGATGTATTTGCAGCTAATTCTCAGCAGAAAGCTATTAAAGCTCAGGAAGCCGGTGCATTTAATAAAGAAATAGTACCAGTTACAATAAAAACTAAAAAAGGCGATATAGTATTTGATAAGGATGAAGGCCCTAGAGCAGGTACTACAGTAGAAACTTTAGCTAAATTAAAACCAGCATTCAAACCGGACGGCGGAAAAGTAACAGCAGGTAATTCTTCAAGTATTAATGACGGAGCTGCTGCAGTTGTTGTTATGAGTGAAGAAAAAGCTAAAGAATTAGGCATTAAACCTATGGCTAGTTGGATTGCAGGCGGTTTAGGCGGTGTTGAGCCTAGAATTATGGGTATAGGACCGGTTGCAGCTACTAAAAAATTAATGGCTAAAACAGGATTGACTATTAAAGATTTTGATATTATTGAATCTAATGAGGCTTTTGCTGCTCAGTCAGTTGCAGTTGGTAAAGAATTAGGTATAGATGTAGAAAAACAGCTTAACCCTAATGGAGGAGCTATTGCTTTAGGACACCCAGTAGGTGCTTCAGGATGCAGAATTTTAGTTACTTTGCTTCATGAAATGGAAGCTAAGAATGCTAAGAGAGGACTTGCTACTCTTTGTATCGGCGGCGGTATGGGCTGTGCTACTATTGTAGAGAGAGAATAATATAATAGGCTTAGTTTTTTGAGTTTATATATTTAATATAATATTGTTTTGAGTTTGTTTAATAATGTAAATACCTTATTTAATTTAAGGTTATTAATTTTATATTACCTTTGTATTTATAATTTCAATACAAAGGTTAATATAAAATTATCTTCAGATGATAATAACTTGATTTAAGGAGATATAGATGGAATTCATAAAATATGAAGAGAAAGGGATGATTGGTATTATTACTATCAGCAGAGAAAAAGCTCTAAATGCTTTGAACTCACAAGTTTTAGATGAGATAAGTAAGACTTTTGATTCTGTTGATATTAACAATATAAGATGTTTGATATTAACAGGTGCCGGAGAAAAATCTTTCGTTGCTGGTGCTGATATATCAGAAATGAGCACAGCTACTAAGTCAGAAGGAGAGGCTTTCGGTAAAAAAGGTAATGATGTATTTAGAAAAATAGAAACTTTCCCTATACCGGTAATAGCTGCTATTAATGGTTTTGCTTTAGGCGGCGGATGTGAAATAGCTATGAGCTGCGATATACGTATTTGTTCTGATAATGCAGTATTCGGTCAGCCGGAAGTTGGTTTAGGAATTACTCCTGGTTTCGGCGGTACTCAGAGACTTCCTAGAATAGTTGGTATAGGTATGGCTAAACAAATGATTTATGCCGGTAGAAATATTAAAGCTGATGAGGCGTTAAGAATAGGACTTGTTAATGCTGTTTATCCTCAGGCTGAACTTATGCCAGCTGCTGAAAAATTAGCTTCATCAATAGCCGCTGCTGCTCCTATAGCTGTACGCAATAGTAAAAAAGCTATTAATGAAGGTTTACAAGTTGATATGGATAAGGCTATTGTTATAGAAGAAAAATTATTCGGTGCTTGTTTTGAAACAGAAGATCAAAAAGAAGGTATGAAAGCTTTCTTAGAAAAAAGAAAAGTTGAAAAATTTATTAATAAATAATATTTTATAAAGCTATATGCTAAGTTTATATTTAATGAAGCTGATTATAGCTGTCAATAATAAAAAAGGAGTTAAAAAATGAAAGTAGGTGTAATTGGTGCTGGTGCTATGGGTTCTGGTATAGCACAGGCTTTTGCTCAAACAGAAGGTTATGAAGTTTGCTTATGCGATATAAAAGAAGAATTTGCTGCAGGCGGTAAGGATAGAATTGCTAAAAGTTTTGCAGGAAGAGTAGCTAAAGGAAAAATGGAACAGGCTGATGCTGATAAAATTTTAGCTAAAATTACTACAGGATTAAAAGATATTTGTAAAGATTGTGATTTAATAGTTGAAGCTGCTTTTGAAAATTTGGAAGTTAAAAAAACGACTTTCAAAGAACTTCATACTATTTGTAAGCCAGATTGTATATTCTCATCTAATACTTCTTCTCTTTCTATTACAGAAATAGGTGCCGGAATAGGCAGACCTGTTATAGGTATGCACTTCTTTAACCCTGCTCCTGTTATGAAATTAGTAGAAGTTATTTCAGGACTTAATACTCCTAGAGAAATTGCTGAAAAAATTATAAAAATATCTGAAGAGATAGGTAAAACTCCTGTAGAAGTTAATGAAACTGCTGGTTTTGTTGTAAACCGTATACTTGTACCTATGATTAATGAAGCTATTGACCTATATGCTATGGGTGTTGCTTCTGCTGAAGGCATTGATAATGCTATGAAATTAGGTGCCAATCATCCAATGGGACCTTTAGCTTTAGGAGATTTAATAGGACTTGATATAGTTCTTGCTATTATGGAAGTTTTACAAAAAGAAACAGGAGATCCTAAATACAGACCTAGTGCTTTGCTTAGAAAAATGGTTAGAGGCGGAATGCTTGGTCAAAAAACTGGAAAAGGTTTCTATGATTATACTAAAAAGTAATAATTAGTTTTATATAAATAAAGCATATAGATATTTTTTGTCTATATGCTTTTTTATTGACAAAAATATTTGGTGATATATAATATATTTATGTTATTAGATTATTTAAATTTCAAATATTCTAACTTGAAGTCAAGTCAAGTCAAGTCAAGTCAAGTCAAGTCAAGTCAAGTCAAGTCAAGTCAAGTCAAGTCAAGTCAAGTCAAGTCAAGTCAAGTCTTAATATATATTTTACATATTTTTCTATATCATTTATTAGAAATACCTGTTTGGAATTGTATAAATGGATAAAAATATAGAAAATGCTATAAATAATTTTGTGTGGTTTATTCCAATTAAAAAAATTAGAAATAGTGTGATAGAGATTCTTTTTTATATTGTAAATAAAAATTATAATATAGAAAAGAAATTATCCTGTTTTATAGATCATTATAATACAATAGATAACAAAAAGGCAGAATGTGTTATTATTAAGATGGCAGGAGGATTTACAGATCAATTATTCACATATGTTATTGGAAAATATATAAATACAGAATATGATATAAAAGTTAAATATGATAATTCATGGTATAAAGATTATGGTATGGATAATATTGGTAAAAATAGTAGAAATTTTGAATTAACGAATGTTTTTCCTAATATACCTTTTGAAATTGCTACAGAAGAAGAAATAAATATTTTTTCTTCTTTGTTTAATTTTACTTTATTTCCTCTTAATATTAATGAGCTTAACAGTCTTTTGTACAAAAAAAGATATATTTATTTGACTTCGAGATATATGGAAATTTCTGTTTATTTAAAGTATAAAGAATTGTTTGATAATATATTTGATTTTGATAAATATTTGTTTCCAAAATTGGATGCTAAAAATATTGATATATATCAAAAAATAACTTCTTGTTCATGCCCTGTTGCCATACATATAAGGCTTGGGGATTTATCAAATGAGTTTAAATCTATTGATAATAACTATTTTATGAATGCTATGAATACTATTGTTTCTGAAGCAGGGCAATTAAAACCTAAATTTTTTATTTTTTCTAATGATATGGACTATGTAAAAAATAATATATTTAAAAAAGATTTTTCAAATTTCGATTATGAATTTGTAGATGGTAATGATAATGATAAGGGTTATATAGACTTTTATTTAATGAGTAAGTGCAATCATATAATAGCTTCATTAAGCAGATTTGCTTTTGGAGCTTATAATTTTATAAAAAATAATAATAAGATTTTTATATTACCAAAAAATAATGCTTATGGTATTATAGACGATTTTAATAATAGTAATTTTTATGAGGTTAATGAAAGTAACGATAAATTTATCATTAAACCTAAGTAATTATTTAAGTTGTAATTAATTTTATTTATTTATATAATATAGTTAAAATGGTGTTTAAGGATAATAATTATGAAATATACATAAATAAATGAAGAAGGAATAGAAAAATTAATGGATATTTTCTATGCCAAAATAAGAGTTCATAAAGAATTAGGTCCTATATTTAATGGAGCAGTTGGTACAGACGATGCTTCTTGGGAAAGACATAAAGAAAAAATAGCTAAGTTTTGGAAAACTATGCTTTTGAATAAAAATTTATATATGGGTAATCCTGTTCAGCCTCATATTAATTTATTGCCTTTTGATATTAAGCTTTTTGATGTTTGGCTTAATTTATTCAAGGAATGTTTGAATGAAGTATTTGAAGAGAAGGCAGCTAATCATTATTATGAAGTTGCTGATAATATAGGAAGAAATTTTAAGGCTGTTTTATTCCAGCAATAAATTATATTTTGAGGTGAAGGATAATTCTTTAATATATAAGTTATCCTTACCCTATACATCTGATATATTTTTTCTGATTTTTTCTAATATTGATATAAATTTATCAGTATCTTCTTGATTTAATTCTTTGACTATATTTTCTAAAACTTTATTTTCATAACTTTCTATAATAGGTATATTCTCTTTTGCTTTATTTGTGAGGAATAATGAAAAAGCTCTTTTATCAAGTTTATTTTCTTTTCTTTCTATAAAAGATTTTATTTCTAATTTATCTATCATAGCTTTAACGGTATTTTGATCTTTATCAAGCCTTAATGATAATTCTTTTTGAGATATTCCTTCTTCTTTTAAGAGTTCTTTTAATACTATTAACTGTTCAGGCGTAATATCAAATTCATTTATTTGCTTTCCTATGTACTGGTATATTTTTCTAGCAGTATAGCAAATTTCGTATCCTATATTATTAATAAATAAACCTCCAAATAAAAAATATATGCCGTCATACATATATAGTTTATGATAGCATATATTTTATTTTTTGTTAAGGCGTATTTATATTTTATTAAACTATGTTATTTTTTTGCTTTTTCTATCAATCCATTCAAATATTTTTCCATATTTTCTTTTGACATAATAAATGGATTTTGTTCTCCCTCTTTTAGATTTCTTACTTTTTCTAAATTGGCATATCCATTATCAGCAAATAGATGTGCTGTTAATGAAACTTCTGCATTTCTTGCTGCAGCTTCTTTTTTGAAATATTCAGCTGATTCCTTGTATTTTTGTATTAAATCTTTATCTCTTGGAAGTCCTGTTCCGCCCCAAAGTACAGCAGTATATTCTTTTCCTTTATATTTTACAGGGAATATAAAAGATGTGCATCCTGCTGTATGTCCAGGAGTTTCTAGTATGGTTATGCTTGTATCTCCAAGTTTTATTATATCTTTATCCTTTGAATAAATATCAACTTTAGTTTTTGGAGAACGAGGAGAATTTGCTCCGGTATTTAAATTATACATTAAATCTGTGTCTGTTTTTGTAAGAACAACTTTAGCCCCGTATTTTTCTCTTAGGTATTTAGCTCCGCCGTAATGATCTCCATAAAGATACTATAATATTAATATGGATATGTTAGCATTATATATTGATGATATAATCTCGAATCTCGCCAATAATTTATTCTTAATAAAATTTTATTGCGTTTTAAAAAAACATAAAAGTCTATTTTTGTTGCAAAATATTTTTGTTTGCAATTATATTCCAATAATTTATTTAAATTTAAATACTCTATTCACTTCATTAAAGAATATTATTCCCTATTTTAGTAGAAATTATCTAATGGGGGTTTATATGAGTATAAATTCACAAATTAAATATTCAATTATATCGCATGATATTAATTATAATTTTATATGCAGAATATATATATATACCCCATTTAGTTATATTCGAATTCATGAAATATATATTATTTTAAGGAGAATATAATTATGACAAAAACAGTATTAATGCATGAAATGGATGCTTTTACATATATAGATAAAATAAAGAATGGAAATAAAACAATAATAATTCCTGTTGGAGCTATAGAGCAGCATGGACCTCATATGGCAATGAATGTTGATGTTAATTTATCAGTTTCAATGTCTAAAGGAATTGCAGAAAAAATAAATGCTGTTGTGGCTTATCCTGTTTCTTATGCTGCTAAATCTCAGCAAAGATCCGGAGGCGGATACCATTTAGTTGGAACAACTAGTATTTCTGGAAATACATTAATATCATATGTAAAAGATATTATAAAAGAATATGCCAGACATGGTTTTAGAAACATAATTTTAATAAATGGACACTTTGAAAATAATTCATTTTTAATGGAAGCTATAGATTTGGCTCTTGATGAAAAATATAAAGATGTAAAAATAGCTTTATTATCATATTGGGATTTTGTTCCTGAAGAAACTATTGATAAATTATATCCGGATGGTTTTACAGGATGGGCTTTAGAACATGCTGGTGTAATGGAAACTTCATTAATGCTTTATTTATATCCAGATTTAGTTGATATGAATAGAGTACAAGATTTAGCTCCAGCTGATCTTCCTTTGTATGATATATATCCAATAATTCCAGAAAGAACTCCTAAATCAGGATGTTTATCATCTCCTAAAAATGCCAACAAAGAGAAAGGTGAAATATTATACAATGTTTGCGTTGAAAAAATTTCAGAGGCATTAAAAAAAGAATATTCTATATGATTATTAAGGGATAAAATTATGGAAAATAATAATTTTGAAGATAATAGGTATAAAATAGATTTTATTATTAAATTGGCAAGCAGCATTATAGTTGTATTAATAGTTTTGCTAGCTTTGTTTTTTAAAGAAGCAACTTCAGATGTAATCAATTACATAAGAACATTAGTTACAAAATATTTGAATTGGTATTTTGTATTATTAGCTTCCATTTTATTGATATTTTCAATATGGCTTACTTTAGGTCGTTATAGTAAGGTAGTGTTAGGTGGTAAAGATGCCAAGCCGGAATTTAACAGATTTGCTTGGTATTCTATGCTTTATGCTTGCGGACAGGGTGTTGGTATGATATTCTGGGGGGTTGCAGAGCCAATAATGTTTTTTGATTCTGGTAAATTTGCTACCGCAAGATCTCTTGAGAACATAGGACATCCCATGAATTGGACATATTTCCACTGGGGAATACATGCTTGGGTTATATATTGTATAGCTTCTATTTGTATGGCATATTCATTCCATAACTCAAAAAAACCTTTAACATACAGAGATACTGTTTTGGAATTATTCCCAGAAAAAACTAGAAATGTTTTGGCTATAGTTGTAGAAACAGTTGCCATTTTGACTACAGTTCTTGGTTTGTCTACATCTTTTGGTTTCGCTATAGTACAATTTGCATCTGGTTTAGAAAATTTGTTTAATATAAAAATAACATTATTGCATCATATAATAATTATAGTATCATTAGCTGTTATAGTTGGTTTAGAAATGTCAACTGGTATACATAGAGGAATAAAAATAGTTAGTGAAACCAATACAATACTTAGTTTAGTATTATTAGCCTTTGTATTTTTATTTGGACCTACAATATTTATACTTTCTTTGTTTGTAGAGTCACTAGGAAGTTATTTATTTAATTTATTTCCTATGGGATTTTATACAGATTCAACTTCTATGATTGAAGGTTTTATAAAATGGCAGGATAGTTGGAGCGGTTGGTGGACTGTATTCATTTGGTGTTGGACATTTGCATTTGCTTCATTTACAGGAGGATTTGTAGCAAGAATATCAAAAGGAAGAACTATAAGAGATTTTATGATAGGTGTTATTTTAGTTCCTTCTTTGTTCGTTATAATATGGTCTTGTATAATGGGAGGAAGTGCAATTTATTATGATATAAAAAGTTCCGGAGCTATAGCAGCTGCTGTTGCTGTAGAGAATTCAAGCGGAATTTTTGCTATGTTCAAAAATATGAATATAGGTATATTAGCTAACTTTGCTACTATAATGGCTACTGTATTAGTTGCTACATATTATATATCATCATTGGACTCTGGTATAATAGTATTATCAGACTATGTTTCTTCAAAAAAACATCCTTCAAATAAATTTAAGATAGTATTACTTATATTAGTTACATCAATAGCATTGGTTTTATTTACAGTAGGAGGAGCGTATGCTTTGACTACCGTTCAGATTGCCGCTATCATAGCAGGTGTTCCTTTCTCTTTCCTCATGATTTTCATGTGTATAAATTTGGTTAAGAGATTAAAAAAAGACAATAGTTAATTTTAAGAATCAGTTAAAATATTTATATTTCACTCGCTAGTCTTTTTATAAGGCTGGCGATTTTTATTTATTAGTATATAATATTGTCCATAATAAAAGAATAGGTTGATGATGTTTAAAGATAATAGTATAAGTTCACAAGAATTATTAAAGTCAGTTAGACAAATAGAGATAAAAACCTCTAAAATAGTTAATTCATATTTTGCCGGGCAGTATCATTCTGCTT
>NZ_CALXRN010000137.1 GCF_944390595.1 uncultured Brachyspira sp.
AGTTTAGAAAATCTCATAGGCACAAATTGTATTTCAAAATCTGATGCTTCAGCTATTTCATTCATTAAATCGTAATCGAATCCGCCTATATTATCATTGCTTGAATTCTGTATAGGATAATCATAAGTATATATACCAACTCTTAGTGTTTCATTAGAATAGTTATTAACTTGTATTTCATCTTCTTCTAAGTCATTTGTATTGGAATAATTACCACAGGCGGTAAAAAATTATAAAAGTAAACAATATAAAAACAACAATTTTTTTCATTTGTATAAAATATGTTTTTTAATGTATATAAAAATAATATATGCATATAAGAAAAAGTCAAGCAATTATTTTTTATCAAATTTCAAATATATATTATATTATTTTAATATGCTGTTTATGTTTTATATTTTTTATTTGTTAACAGTAGTGTTATAAAATCTATTTTTAAAAGTAATATAAGTTTTATATCTATAGGCATGGCAATAAAAAAGCTGACATCATAAATTATGATATCAGCTTTAATTTTATATTATTAATTAATTTTTTCTTTAACAATACCGCTTCTGTATGCTTCTAAAAGCTCTAATAAATCATTTATTCGTTTGTATAATTCTTTTCCGGTATCCGTTTCTCCGACAGTGATTCTTTTTATAAAACGTTCTACTATTATGGATCTAGGCTGCAATTTATATCCTGATTCTACAACTTCAGCAAAAGGTCTGTGTTCTGCTATTACCATTCTGTTGGAATTGGATATCAAAGTGTAGCCTCCTATTCCTGTGTTCTTATGATATGCTTTAGAGAGTCCTCCGTCTATAACAAGAAGTATTCCTCCTCCTTTTATAGGACTTTCTCCTTTATGAGTTTTTACAGGAACATGTCCATTAACTATATGCGAAGTTTCTATATCCAAATCAAATTCTTTTAATATCTTTTGGCAGTATTCCTTGCTGTCTATATGATAATAGTAAGGATTATAAAGTTCTTTATGAGTTTCTTTATCTTCTATAAAATATCTCTCAAATGTGGTCATTTTATTTTTACCAAATAGAGGCGATTTAGGACCTGACCATAAATACCAGCAGTAATCTAATGCATTTAACTGCTCTTCGCTTCCAACCTCGCAGTAGAATGCTTTGCGTACTTTATCTTCTACCTGCTTAATATATCTTTTTCCTGATAAATACTGACCATCAATATAAACATCATCAAAAGATCCGTCTTCTCTAGTAGGTATGCATCCATGATAAAGAAGATTGCCGTTAAATATTCTATATATTCCGCCTTTAGCATATATGTAGTTAGTATGCCTTTGAAGAGTAGGGCTGTTTATGAATGAAAATGCCAATGTCTGTATTAATGTATTTTCTCCCTCTGTAAGTTCAAAAGGATTATTTTTATCTATTGTAGGGAAATTTTTATCTCTAAGTTCGTAAGTTTTTCCATCTATTGTGATAGTGCCTGCATCATAATCTATTTTATCAAGCAGTATTCTCTCGTCCATTCCATAATTAGGATGCCTTTTTATAAGCTGGCATTCTAATTTGAATTGTATAATTGATATAGCCTTATGCATTTTAGCAGCTAAATCTTTATCAACCTCATCGTATATATTTTTATCTAATGTATTAGGCTTAAATACTTCGCAAGGATCATCTTTATAAACATCATTGGCAAAAGATGATAATGATCTTAAATTAATACCATAACTGTATTCAAGCAAGTCGAAATTATTATATCTTACAGCCAAACGAACGGCATTAGCTACGCATATTAAGCTTCCTTTAGCTGCACCAAGCCAATGTATATCATGATTTCCCCAAGCTATATCAACCTCATTGAAAGTCATTATGCTTTCCATAACTTTATCCGGATGAGGTCCTCTGTCATAAATATCTCCCACTATATGAAGCCTGTCTACACTGCATTGACGTATAAGCTGGCAAAGAGCTATTATAAACTTTTCTGCAGCAGATATTTCTATAATAGAATCTATAATAGAAAAGTAGTAATTTTCTTTATTTTCTTCAGCATCAGTTTGCAGTAATTCATCTAATATATATGCAAAGTTCTGAGGCATTTTTTTTCTAATTTTTGATCTTGTATATTTGCTTGTTACAAGTTTGCATATTCTAATAAGTCTGTATATTGTAATTCTGCACCAATCAGAAAAATCTTCCATACTTGATTTATTATTTATAGTATTTTTAGTGTCCACTATTAGTATTTGAAGTTCAACTCTGTCATGTTCAGGTATAGTGTTTTTAAATAGAATTTCTATTTTTTCTTTGATAACCCCAGAAGAAGTTCCTAGCAAATATTCAAACCCTTCAGATTCTCCATGTATATCGCTCAAGAAATATTCAGTACCTTTAGGAAGTTTGGAAATAGCTTTAAGGTTAATAATTTCTACGGAAGCATCATCTATTGTAGGGTATTTTTTAGATAATAATTCTAAATAATCTTTATCTCTCATGATTTAACCCCCAAATATAATTGATACTAACAATTATATACAAAAAAATTGGTTAATCTATATAAATTGTAAAATATTCTTAAATTAATTTATGAAAAAATCATAATTAAAGATATTGACAAAAAAAATAATTAGTATATAATTGTTTTAACTTGAAAACGATTGCGGGATGTAGCGCAATTGGTTAGCGTACCTGCTTTGGGAGCAGGGGGTTGTGAGTTCGAGTCTCACCATCCCGAATGCGCTAGTAGCTCAATTGGATAGAGCAACTGCCTTCTAAGCAGTAGGTTACAGGTTCGATTCCTGTCTGGCGCG
>NZ_CALXRN010000138.1 GCF_944390595.1 uncultured Brachyspira sp.
GTAGAATATTTAAAAATAATTAATGATAAAAATAATTAATGATATAAGAGGTTAAATGTATGGCTAAAACAATACTAATTGTAGACGATTCAAATACAGCTAGAGCATCTGTTGAATATACCTTGAAGAAGGGCAGTTATAGTGTGGTATCTGCAGATGATGGTACTACAGGATTAGAGGTTCTAGGTAAAACTCCAAATGTTGATATGATAATAACTGACCTTAACATGCCTAAAATGGATGGTATAGAATTTATTAAGCATGTAAGACAGGTAGATCAACATAAATATACCCCTATTCTTATGCTTACAACAGAATCTCAGGATGAGAAAAAGATGGAGGGTAAAGCTGCTGGAGCAAGCGGCTGGCTAGTAAAGCCATTTAACCCAACTCAGCTTTTAGATGTAGTAAAACGTTTTTTAAGTTGATGTTTTGTAGAAAAAACCTTATTATATTTATGTATTAATAAGGATTTCATTAAAAGGTAGAGGTTTAATATATGTTTGATAGTGATGAATTTATTTCGATATTTTTAAGTGAAGCTAATGAGATAGTAGAAGGTCTTGAAAATGACTTAGTGCTTTTAGAGGATAATAAAAGCGATGAAGACCTTTTAAATAAAATATTTAGAAGTGCTCATACTTTAAAATCATCTGCTGGTACAGTTGGTTTTACAACTATGAGTGAATTAAATCACGTTGCAGAAAACTTATTAGAAAAAGTAAGAAGCGGTAAATTAGATGTTACTCCGCAAATGATTACTGTTCTTTTGGAATTTTTGGATACTGTTAAATTAATGCTTCAAAATATTGTTGATGGTAAGAGTGAAACTGACGGTGTTACTAATATAGAATCTTTAAAAGCTAAAATTAAAGCTATAGCTGATGGAAATGATGTAAGTACTGCCGCACCTGCCCCATCAAAAGCAGCACCTGCTCCTGAGGCTAAAAAAGAAGAGCCTAAAGTTGAAAAAGCAGCAGATGAGGAAAAAAAGGAAGAAGTAAAAGAAGATGCTGAATCCGGTTCTAATTCTTTTCATATTGAAATGGGATTCAAAGCTACTATTTTTGATAATGGTATAGACCCTCTTATGTTTTTAAATGACCTCAGGGCTATTGGTACTATTAGCAACTTAAAAATTGAATGTAATAGTTTGCCAAGTATTTTAAATCTTGAAGATCCTTATGTTTGTTATACACAATTTTCATTAGATTTTGAAACTAATGCTCCTGAAGATCAAGTTCAAAATATTTTCTTGTTTGTTATAGATGATAATGATATCAATATAATAAATACTAAAGCTGAGATAAAGAATGATGAAGAGCAGGCAAAAGAAGAATCAAAAACTTCTGAAACAGCAGCGGCAGAAGAAGAAAATACTAAACATGAAGCAAGCCAAAATGAAGCTTCACATCAGGAAGCATCTCAAACTGCAGAGGCTTCAAAATCTCCTGCAGCAGCATCTCCTCAGAAAGCAGCAGCAAAAGTTCAAGCTCCTTCTACAGTTAGAGTTGATACAAGAAAACTTGATAGCTTAATGAATCTTATAGGAGAGCTTGTAATTGCTCAATCAAGAATAATGCAGCTTACGCAAAGTTTAGATATAGATAATGGTTTGAAAGAAGCTGTTAGTTCTATGGACAGAACTTCTAGACAAATACAAGAAGAAGTTATGAATATTAGGATGATGCCTATTGGCCCTATATTTAACCAGTTCCATAGATATGTAAGAGACTTGAATTTAGAATTAAATAAAGAAGTTAAATTGGTTTTGAAGGGAGAAACAACAGAAATAGATAAAAATATGTTGGAGCAATTATCTGACCCTTTAAAACACATGATAAGAAATTCTATGGACCATGGAATAGAAAAGACTAAAGAGGAAAGAATAGCTAGAGGTAAGCCTGAATACGGTACTATAACAATGTCCGCAGCACACCAAGAAGGACATGTTGTTATAGAAGTTGCTGATGATGGTAACGGATTAAATAAAGAAAAAATATTAAATAAAGCTATTGAGAAAGGATTGCTTTCAAAAGATGGAAAATACTCAGATGGAGAAATATACAGAACTATATTCTATCCTGGTGTTTCTACTGCTGAGAAAATTACTGATATCTCAGGAAGAGGTGTTGGTATGGACGTTGTTAGAGCTAATGTTGAAAAGATGAAAGGTAAAATAGAAATTAAATCTGTAGAAGGACAAGGCAGTACATTTATAGTAAAACTTCCTTTGACATTAGCAATTATTGAAGGTATTACATTTGCTTTAGGAAAGCAAATATATATAATGCCTCTTATATCTATTATTGAACAAATAAAAGTAAAAAATGAACAGGTAAAACCTTTTGAAGGTAAAGGTGAAATGATAAAAATAAGGGATGAATATTTGCCTTTAATTAGATTGCATAAGGTTTTTGAAATAGATACACAAGTTGAAAATATAGAAGATGGTATTGTTGTAGTTGTAGAAGCTGGATATAGAAGATGTGCTATATTTGTTGATGAGCTTTTAGATCAGCAGCAAGTAGTTATAAAATCTTTGGATTCTGCATTCAGTAAGCATGCAGGAATAGCTGGAGGTACTATACTTGGAGATGGTAAGATAGCTCTTATCATTGATATACAAGGATTAGTTAATATGTCCTTACAAGGAAAAATAAACAACGGCGTAAAATAAAGGATTGAAATATGTTAGATAATCAAAAAATAAATGTTGATAGCATACCTCAAGTTGGAGGACCATCTTTAGATCATGAAGATAATATTTCTACCGAACCAAGTCAGCAGTTTTTAGTGTTTAAAATTGATAATGAAGAATATGCCCTTGATGTTTTAAGTATTGATGGTATAGTTGGAGTTACTAATATAACTCCTGTACCAGGAAGTCCTAAATACATGAGAGGGTTAATGAATTTGAGAGGTAATATTCTTCATATCGTTGATATTAGAATAAGATTTGGATTAGCTAGAAGAGATGATCATTCTATAGAAGATGATGTTATTATTGTAATAGCAACTACTAATAGAAAATTTGGAATATTAGCTGATATGGTAAGCGATGTTATTACAGTTTATGAGAGTCAAATGACAGAAACTCCTATAGATAATATGAGAGGACTTCAAATTTCTAACGTTATTAGATTAGAAAATAAAATTATAATGGTTCTTCCTATAGAAGAAATTATTAAATCTGGTAACGAAGAAACTAAAAATTTATGATTTTATTTAAGGAATAACAATGGATGATTTAAATGCCAATATGCCAGCCTTAAGTGATTCTGAGTTTGAAGAATTAGTTAAGATTATTTATGATAAAACTCGCATACAGATGTCTAATCATAAAAGAGCTTTGGTTACATCTAGATTAAGTAAAAGACTTAGAGCTTTACATATGGATTCTTTCAGAGAATACATAGATTTTGTAAAAAATGCTAAAGATGAAGAGCTAACAAATTTTGTAAACGCTGTGACTACTAATAAAACGGATTTCTTTAGAGAGAACAAACATTTTGAGTATATGAAAAGTACTTTTCTTCCAAATTGGGAGAAAAATTTTAAAGACGGAAAGGTTAAAAATCTTAGAATTTGGTCAGCAGCTTGTTCTACAGGTGAAGAACCTTACACGATACAGATGACATTGCATGAATATTTCGGGGCTAATTACGACAGATATGATATTAAAATATTAGCCAGCGATATAGATACTAATGTGCTTGCTCATGGCAGAGCTGGTATTTATAGAGAAGAATCAGTTGAACCTATACAAGATAATATTTTAAGGAAATATTTTCTGAAAGGTACTGGAGATAAGGAAGGTCTTTATAAAGTAAAAGATGTTTTGAAGAAGAATTTGTTTTTTAGGCAGTTAAATTTTAAAGATGAAGATTTTGATATACATACTCAATTTGATTTAATATTTTGTAGAAATGTTATAATTTATTTTGATAAAGAATTCCAAAAAGAATTGTTTAACAAGTTTCATAGGTATCTAAAGGAAGACAGTCTTGTATTTATTGGGCATTCTGAAACTTTGTTTGGAGTATCAGATAAGTTTAAATATGTAGCAAGTAATATTTATAAAAAGATTTAAAAATTAGGGGTAATAATAATGATTGATTTTCCAGCAGCAGCCAATAGTAATTTTAAAAGAATAACTATTTATATAGGCGGTTACTATGCCTCTAAAGAGCCAGCTGTTATTAAAACTGTTTTAGGTAGCTGTATATCAGTTTGTCTCTTTGAGAATAAGTTAAAATTTGGCGGTATGAACCATTTTATGCTTCCAGAAATGAGGGAATGGGAAAATCCTGCAGAAGACTATAATAATACAAGATATGGTGTATTTGCTATGGAAGTTTTAATAAATGAAATTATAAAATTAGGCGGCAAAAAAGAAAATCTAACAGCTAAAATATTTGGAGGAGGTCACGTTTTATCTGGTATGACAAGTAATATTCTTCAAGTTCCAGATAAAAATATTCAATTCGCTAAAAAATTTTTGGCTGATGAAAAAATACCCATAGTAAGTGAGGATATAGGAGGATCTTGGCCTAGAAAAGTTTTTTTCTTTAATACAGAAAATAGAGTTCTTATGAAAAAACTAGAAGGTAAAACTAAAGAATTCTCTGCTGAACAAGAACTTAAATATTCTAAAAACTTACAGCATAAACTTGAAGAAAAATCAGATATCACATTGTTTTAATATATTAATAATTTAGGAAGGATTTTTATGGCTACAAAAATTAAAGTATTAGCTATTGATGATAGCGCATTAATTAGACAATTACTCACTAAAATAGTAAATTCAGATCCTGCATTGGAAATGGTTGGAACAGCAGCAAATCCTATTTTAGCAGAAAGTAAGGTTAAAAATCTTAAACCTGATATTATTACTTTGGATATAGAAATGCCGGAAATGGATGGAATTACCTACCTAAAAAAGCTTATGCTTAATAACCCTATTCCAGTAATAATGTTCAGTTCTTTATTGGATAAACATAGAGAATTAGCTCTTGATGCTTTAAATATAGGTGCTTTTGATTATGTTATAAAGCCATCAGCAAATGTTAGAGATGGTGTTGAGGAATTAGCTACAGATTTAGTAGAAAAAATAAAAAATGCTTATGCTAACAGAGCAAAATTTTATAGAAAACATGGAGTTAGTGTTCCTGCAGAATCAACTGCATCTGCTACTGAAAGAACACCATTAAATTTAGAAGCACCTAAAACTTCCGGATTTAAGGTGTATCAGAAAAATTCAGCAGATATTATACTTCCTCTTACTCCTTCTAGAGAAACACCTATGGATAAAATTATTTTAATAGGGTCTTCTACTGGCGGTACAGAAGCTTTAATAGAATGTTTAAAAAATGTTACACCTTCAGCACCTCCTATTGTTATAACTCAGCACATGCCTGAACATTTTACTACTTCTTTTGCTAAAAGATTAAATAGTTTATTAAAAATAGAAGTATTTGAATCTGAAGATGGTATGTCTGTTGGAAGAGGACAGGCTGTATTGGCACGCGGAGGCAAGCATACTATGATTAAGGTTAGAGGCGGTAAATATTATGTTGAAGTAAAAGATGGAGAGCCTGTAACTAGACATAAACCTTCTGTAGATGTATTGTTCAGAAGCGGTGCTGTTTACGCTAAGAATAAGGCTATAGGTATAATATTAACTGGTATGGGTGATGATGGTGCTAATGGTATGAAAGAAATGAAAGATGCAGGTGCCTATAATATAGCTCAAAACGAAGAAACTTGTACTGTATTTGGTATGCCTAGAGAAGCAATAGCCAGAGGTGGAGTTGATGAAGTTCTGCCGCTAGATAAAATTCTTGCTGCTGCTTTAAAAAGAGTATAAATAAAAATGGATTCAAATATAGATTTATATCAATATATAAATAAATGGGTAGGTGGTACTGCTATCTACCCATCATATAAAATTGATAAACATATTGAAGCAGTATCACAATTAATATCTTCTCATAAATCTTTTAACAATATTTCTCTAATAGCTACAGGTGCCAAAAGAAATGGAACTAATATAAGTTATATGGAGTATTTAAATATCTATATAATTTTAGATGATATTTCTAATGGAAATGATACAAGAAAATTTAAAAATTCTATACTTGAACTTATTAAGAAAAATGATAATTATTCTAATAAAATTATTGAAATATCAGATTCTTTAATACTTGATTATGATAATGAAAAGATTGCTTTGTTTCCATGTTTTAAGGTTATTGAAGAAAAGAACGTTGAGGGTGTATTGATTACATCTGTTGATGCAATTAATGATATGGATTATCCTAAATTAGATAATAAAAATTTTGATAAGAAAGAACATGATTGCGGAAATAATTTTATTAATTTAGTTAAAATATTTAAATACATATTTTCTACATTTTCATCTGAAGTTAAAGCTATAAATGAACTCTCACCAAATATTATAGAGGCATTAATTTGGAATTTACCTGATGAGTATTTTAAATTCAAAGATTATGATGAGGGTATAATTAATGCTATAGATTATATATATGACGTTATAGCCAGTGATGATTATATGTCTCTTTCTGAAATTAATGATATTAAAGTTTTATTTTCAACAAGAAATAATCTTCATAGAAAAGAAATTTTAAAAGCTTTGTACGAAATTAAAGACTTTATTCATAAAAATATTTAAAAAATTTATTTTTTCTTAATTTTTTTCAATAACTACTAATAGTAATATTGCATTAATTCTAAGTAATGATATAATAGAAAAATTTATATTATAATTTTTTTTAGGAGAAAATACTAAAATGAAGAAGATACCAGAAATTTTTGGTAGTATGGTTTTTAATGATAATGTGATGAAGGATAAACTTCCTAAAGACATTTATAAAAAATTAATAAAGACCATAAAAAATGGAGAGCGTTTAAATTTGGAAGTTGCCAATGTTGTTGCTCATGCTATGAAAGAATGGGCTATTGAAAATGGAGCTACTCATTTTACACATTGGTTTCAGCCTATGACAGGAGTAACAGCGGAAAAACATACAAGCTTTATAACTCAAACTGATGACGGTTCCATACGTATGGAATTTACAGGTAAAGAATTAGTACAAGGTGAACCAGATGCATCCAGCTTTCCTTCTGGAGGTCTTAGAGCTACATTTGAAGCCAGAGGTTATACTGCTTGGGATCCTACTTCTTATGCTTTTATAAAAGATGATACTTTATGTATACCTAGTGCATTTTGTTCATATAGCGGAGAATCATTAGATAAGAAGACTCCCCTACTTCGTTCTATGGAAGTAATTGAAAAGGAAGCAAAAAGAATATTAAAGTTATTCGGACATACAAATATAAGCAGAGTATTTACAACTGTTGGAGCTGAACAGGAATATTTTTTAATAGATAGAGAACTCTATTTGCAAAGAGCAGATTTAAGATATTGTAAAAGAACTCTTTTTGGTGCTTGTCCTCCTAAAGGTCAGGAATTAGAGGATCATTATTTTGGGGCTATTAAACCTAGAGTACTTGCCTTTATGAAAGAACTTGATAATGAACTTTGGAAATTGGGAATAGTTGCTAAAACAGAACATAATGAAGCTGCACCTGGACAATACGAATTAGCTCCTGAATATACCGTTACAAATATGGCTACAGATCAGAATCAGATTACTATGGAACTTATGAAGGTTATAGCTGAGAAACATAATTTAGCATGCATACTTCATGAAAAACCTTTTATAGGGGTAAATGGAAGCGGTAAGCATAATAACTGGTCTATTGCTACAGATACAGGATTAAATCTTTTAGAACCAGGAGATAATCCTTCAAAAAATAAACAATTCTTATTATTTTTAGTTGCTATAATAAAAGCAGTTGATGAATATCAAGATCTTTTAAGAATAACTACAGCCACTGCCAGCAACGATCATAGACTTGGTGCTGCTGAAGCTCCTCCTGCTATTATATCTATATTTCTTGGTGATGAACTTACAGAGATATTTGAATATATGGAAAGCTCTAAAAAATATAAAGGAAAAGAAAAAGTTGAAATGGAAATGGGAGTTAATTCTTTAGCAAGACTAACTAAAGATACAACTGATAGAAATAGGACTTCTCCTTTAGCATTTACTGGAAATAAATTTGAATTTAGAATGGTTGGTTCAAGTCTTTCTGTATCAGGTCCTAATATCATTTTAAATACTATAGTTGCAGAAGCATTATCACAGTTTGCTGATATATTGGAAAAATCTGATAACTTGGATAAAGATATTGATGAACTAATAAGAGAAACTTTCAAAAAACATAAAAGAATAATATATAACGGCAATAATTATTCTGATGAATGGGTTAAAGAAGCTGAAAAAAGAGGATTATTTAATTTAAAAACAACTCCTGAAGCATTACCTCATTTCATATCTAAAAAGAATATCGAAGTATTAACTAAACATAAAGTTTTAACTGAAACAGAAATACATTCAAGATATGAAATAAGTATGGAAGAGTATGTTAAAGAAATTAATATAGAAGCTCTTACATTAGTAGATATGGTACATAAACAAATACTTCCATCTTCAATAGAATATATGGGAGAGCTTACCGATATCGCTGATAAAAAAAGAAATTTAAAATTAAAATTTGATGTTGAGAAAAAATTGATTAATAAGCTCAATGATTTAATTAAAGATCTTGATTCTAAATTGGAAAAATTGGAAGGATATACTGTAGAAGCTAAAAAACTTAATGATGTATCAAAATCTGCCAAATTTTCAAGAGATAAAATATTTGCCTGTTTAGAAGATATGAGAGTTACAATAGATGAATTAGAAAGAATTGTATCAAAAAAATATTGGAAACTTCCGACTTACGGTGATATGCTATATAGCTTATCATAAAAAATAGTAAAGGGCATAGATTATATAATTTATGCCCTTTTATTTTTTCATATCTTATTCATTCATAATGGATAATGATTTGTTCAAATGCTCTATGAATTCTTTATTAAATTTTTCAGGCGAAATAATTTTAAAAGAACCAAGCCAAGGACTTAAAAATATTCTAAGTTCTGTAAAAGATGAAAAATCAAAATTAACTATTATAGAACAGTCTTCCAGTTCTTTTTTTATTTTTTGATTGAATCCGTAATCTCTATTTTTAAAATAATGTGCAACCTCTGAATTAAAATGAATAGTAGTTTTTGTTAATTTATTATCACTCCAATATATACTTCTTTTCTTCTCTATTAGTTTTATTAATTTTTCTCTGCTCTCAATTCTATTTTTATGTTCTTTCTGATATTCTTCCTTTTCTTTATTATTATTGAACTTTAATTTCTGTATTATTTCTATCTTAGATATATTGCTTATAGAATAGGTTTTTATCTTTTTATGTTTATGATCATAAGCAACTAAATACCATATACCCTGAAAATAATAAATGAGGTATGCTATAGCCTTAACCTTATAATTAATATTACTGCTTTGAATATAATAATCAAAACTTATATCATTTAAATCCTTAACACAAGAAAGTAGTTTTTCTATATTTTCACTATCACCTGCTATATTATTTATCTCATTATTAGAAATAACAATAATATCATAATATTCATTGTCTACATTTTGAGGCAATAATTTGGATACAGTTGAATGCGGTATAAGAGATAAATTTGAACTTACCTTTTTCATAAATACAGAAAATAATATATCTACATTTTTTTTAAGATTATCATTATCAAAATTAAACCATTTTTTTAATTTTTTTAAATATTCTTTTTTTAGAGTATATCTGTCATTTTCTAAAATCAGCTCTATCTGCAAATATTTTTGTATTTCTTCTATATCTCTTTGTAATGTTCTTAAGGACATATTATTAGAATCCATAAATTTATTTTTATCTATGAACCCATCTAATATCAATGAACTATACAATTCGAATAATCTTTCAAATTTCTTTTTATCTGACATACTACATCCTTTTTAAAATACACTATGAACAAATTCTTTAACGGCATTACCGTTAATATTAAACTGCTCATTATTGATAGTAAAATATCCGTCTAATACACCTTTAGTAGTTTCCATATCTATTTTATTAAAACTTCCAAATGACTCGTATAAATAATTTCCTGTAACTGTAAATACAAAACTAAATCCTTCTTCTTTAGAATAATAATCTATAACATCTTTATATTCATGTGATTCAAAATCTTTATATACATACCATTTATTATTAAATAAAAACTTTATAATTTTTGAATTTTGAGATTCAGGTTTAGAATCATAAATAAATACAGGAATAGGTTCTGTAGTATAAGAAGTATAAACTAAAGCAGCTGTAATATTATGTGTATATCTAGAAGGATTTCTTCCTACAGTATTCACAGCTATAACTGAACTTGTATCTGTTATGGCATTTTCGCTTCCAGGAACAACTAAATATCCGCTTGGAAGTCCGTAATAGAATGCTGTATATAATGCTCTATTATATTTCCAATTTACCATAGAAGCTGTAAAATTAGTAAATTTAAATGAGAACTCAGCATTAATCAAATTGCTTATAGAAGATTTTATATTTATTTTAGTGTTATAAAAGTTAGGAATTTCTATATTGAATTCACCTATACTTTTTTTAAATTGAGCCCTTACAAAATTATCATAAAAATCTAAAAAATCTTTTTCATTTTCTTTAATAATAAAAGACTGAGAATCTCCGTCAAGTATATTAAAAGCATAATAAGAAAAATATCTTTTTAATCCATACTTATAAAGTTTCCAAAATATTATATGATTATCATGAAATAAATATAAATATAAATTCTCAACCATATCATCATTTATACGTATAGATTTTGGAATACTAGTAAAATCTCCTGTATAATAAATACCATTATTATTGGTAATGGAAATCGTATTAGCATCAAGTACAGGAGTGTCATTTTTCATATATGACTTTAACGGAACTATCCTATAATTAACATGCACAAATATAATCACAGATAATAAAATAAATAAAGCCGCAGCTATAAGAACAATATATTTTCTTATATAGCTGGAAGAATATTCATAATAATTATCGTTTGCTATAAGCCTCTTTTTTATACGCATAATGTTTCTTTTGCTGCATTATCCTTTATATTATCATTATTTTCCAAACTTTTTTTAATATCAGCCTGCACTTCTTCTTCGGTTCTTTTTTCTATTGATGTATCTAATAATTTACTTAAAGCAAATAGTGCCACTTCTATTTCATCATCTTGCGGTCTTCTGGTAGTTATTTTCTGAAGAGCTAAACCAGGAAGTATAGCAAGTCTCATAAGAGGGAAATTATAAAATTTAAATCCCAATTTTAATATTTCATAAGATATACCAGAAACTATAGGAAGTAAAATTATATTAATAGCTAATACAGTCAAATTTCCAACTATTTTAGTTGGAGTATATGAAGCATATATATATGTATATACAAAATAACTTGTAAACATATAAAGCAATATAGAAACTGTTAATACTAAAAACATAAATGTAGTACCGCATCTAGGATGTATAGTTGTATAATCTCTAATATTACCTGTATCAGGGTCTAATCCATGCTCATATGCATTAACAACCATATGTTCTGCTCCATG
>NZ_CALXRN010000139.1 GCF_944390595.1 uncultured Brachyspira sp.
TCTTCATTATTTAAATCATAAGACTTTTTAAAATAAATTTCTGCATTTTCTTTATCCCCTTTATAAAAATAAGCATAACCTACTCTATAATTCCATAAAGCATCATCAATTCCTTCTTCTCTTATATACATTAAATTATCCAATGCTTCATCATATCTTTCTACATTATTATAAGCTCTGGCAAGCAAACTAAAAAGTTCTGCATCTCTTTTCTCGTTTGGAATTGCCGTTATAATCTCAATAATTTTTTCATGTTCATCATTTTCATGTAATTCTTTAATTTCTTCAATTATACTCATTATTATCTCCTTTTAATTTTATAAAATTAATATACATTTATAATTAAATTTTGTAAATTATTTTAACTTTTTATAAAAAATATTATTAATTTAAAATATTTTAACTCTATTCTAACTTTAAATTAGAGTTTAGAGTTTAGAGTTTAGAGTTTAGAGTTTAGAGTTTAGAGTTTAGAGTTTAGAGTTTAGAGTTTAGAGTTTAGAGTTTAGAGTTTCTCTTAAATCTATTTTTATACTATATCATAAAGAGTATATTTTGTCAAATTATTCAAAAAACAAATAGGGATTTAAAGCTCCTTGTTGTTTATATAGTAAATTTTTTATTTGTTCTTTTTTGTTATTATGTTCTTTTTACCGCCGAGTAGGTGCATTGCCTACGGCACGCAGAGCGTCTGCAAAAGAAGTGTGGGTGCGGCACATCTGTGTGCTTCGCAGGGCTAGTCCACACTAATAATAAAAATAAGAAAATAATTTTTGACAAAATATAGTTGTTCAAGTATATAATATTATACAATAAATAAATATAAAATTGAAAATTAGGAAATATATATACCTATAAAATAATTAGCTGTATTAATGCTTATTTACATTTTTATCAATTAAAGTATAATTAAAAGATAAACATAATATTTAATAATTATAAAGGCAAATTAATTTATGAATAAAATAAATAAAATATATATAGGCTATCCTCCGTTTGAAAGCGATAGAGGAGTAGCATTATTGTCACAGAACAGACAATTTCAATGGTTCAAAAGTCCTACATATATTTATCCAGTTGTTCCTGCTACTGCTGCAACAATGATAAAGAATGCTGGGTATGATGTTGATTTTGTTGATGCTATTGCTAGAAATATGAGTACGCAAAAATGGTATGAATATTTAAATGAAAAAACACCGGACTTATTATTCTTTGAAGTTAAAACACCGGTAATATATAAGGCTTGGAAAATAGTTGATGATTTAAAAGCTAAATATCCAAATATGATAGTAGTTATTGCTGGGGATCATGTTACTGCTATGCCTGAAGAGACTATGAATAATTGTAAGGTTGATTATTTATTAATGGGCGGTGATTATGACTTCTTGCTTTTAAATCTAATAGAATATTTAAATGGCAAAGCTCAATTAGAAAAAGGAATATACTATAGGGAATCAAATACTATAAAAAATACAGGATTTTTTGAATTAAGACATGATTTAAAAAGTCTTCCATTCATAGACAGAGATTTAACTGAGTGGCAAAGATATGCCTATGACAATGGTAATTTCAAAAGAATACCGGGAACTTATATAATGGCTGGAAGGGACTGCTGGCATCATAGATGTACTTTCTGTTCTTGGACTGGCATATATACAAATTTCCGCGCCAGAACTGCTGAGAATGTTGTTGATGAGGTAGACTTTCTTTATAATAAATACAATATAAGAGAGATAATGGACGATACAGGTTGTTTTCCTGTAAAAAAATGGCTTAACGATTTCTGTAATTATATGATAGATAAAAAACTAAATAAAAAAGTTAATATAGACTGCAATATGCGTTTCGGTGCTTGTAATGAAGATGAATACAGACTTATGAAAAAAGCAGGATTTAGATTTTTATTATTCGGTTTAGAATCTGCAAGTCAAACTACATTAGACAGACTTATAAAAGGAAATAAAGTTGAAGAGATACTTCCTTCTTGTAAAGCAGCTTCTGATGCAGGATTATCTCCTCATATCACAGTAATGCTTGGCTATCCTTGGGAAACTGAAGAAGATATTGAAAAGACTTATGAGCTTACTAAAAAACTTCTTTTAAAAGGTTATGCTAAAACTATGCAGGCTACAATAATAATTCCATATCCTGGTACTGAATTGTTTAATCAATGCAAAAGAGAAAATTGGCTTACTACAGAGAATTGGGAAGATTATGATATGCGTACTGCTATAATGAAAACTGATGTTGGCGAAGAAAAAATAAAATGCTGGATACAAAAACTTTATAACTTGAGTTTTACTCCTCAGTTTTTAATGCATAAAGTATTATCTATTAGAGATTTGGATGATATAAAATATTATCTAAGAGCATTCAAGAAAGTATCAAGCGGGCATTTAAAAGATTTTGCATAAACCGTAAATTGTTAGTACTTATATCAAAAAAGTACTAACAATTTATAAAAACTTTATTTCATATTAGCTTTTTTATTCATTATAATAAAATATACAATATTAAAAATAGTAATTAGAAGCAATAAACTTATCACTGCTATATGTGAATAAAGTTAAACATCATTAGCTATATAGAATGTTTTTGGAAGTTTCCAATCTACTTTTTTAAATGATGCAAACTTATCTAAATCTTCTTTTTGTTCTATAGAAAATCCTGTAAATTGTTTATAATTATCATCAAAAAATATCAAACTATTTGGATGAGTAAAATTATAATAATTATTTGATATTTTATATATAGATCCTTCATCTTTTTCTTTAAAAGTTTGAAGTTCATATCCATATATAGGTTCGTATGGAAATCTGGAAGAATATAAATCAAAAGAATCTTCATTTATAAATTGTTCTAATAGTTTTTGTCTTGAATTATTATCTTGTTCATTAAATGATAATATAGTATTTACTTTATAACTATTATTACTTCCTAAATTATTTATTTTATTCCAAGTGTCTACACCTATTTCTATATTTATATTATTGAATCCTGAGTCATTAGCAAATGTATTGGCATGTTTATATAAAAAGAAAATAACATTATATATATTCAATAATAATATTAATAATATTGCAGATTTTTTATTACTAAACAGTTTATACTTATTAAGTAAATAAGAAAAAAATATTATAAAAGGTATTATCAATACAGATCCCATTCTTAAATGTAAATTTATATTTTTTAGGATCGGAAATATACTATTTATTAAACCTTTATCATAATAAATATCAAAAGATAAATATAGCCATATTGCAAAAAGTATTATTTTAAACTTACCAAACTTTGTTAAATTATTAATATATTCCTTAATATATTTTTTATTAACTATGCATATTATTATCATTATAGGAATCATCATAAAAGGAAGTGATAAATCATTTTCATGTATGCCGCTATATCTAATATTAAAAAATACATTTAAAGAAAATAATTTCTCAAAAAATGAAACTATTGATAATATGAAATCATAGTAAATTACTTCAAATATTTTATAAAAAGGTTCATTATCAACCATTAATTTTCCTCTGTCTATTTTAGATGCTAATATAAACGTTGGTATTAATTTAGATAAACTTAGAATAAAAGATATTGATACAGATAATATTACAGCAATACATTTTTTCAAAAAATCTAAATCTAATTTAAAACAAATAGCAGCAATTCCAAGAAGTACAAAACATGTATAGAAAAATATTGTTTGAATAGCTCCGCCAAATATCATAGAAGAAAAAATTAAAGAACCAAATAATATTCTTATAATAAAACTAAATTTTAATTTAGATATTGTGTTAGAAAAAAATATAAAAACTATTAATGCTGTAAATGGATGATATATAAACGCCCAGTGTCCTGCTCTAAGATGGTATATATAATATCCTGTACATGAAAAAAATACAGCACCTGTTAAAGAACTTATAAAATTAAAATTAAAGTCTTTTCTAAGAAAAATATATATGCATGTAAATCCAATTATAGAAAATATAAAAGTTAATAAATTATAGCTATACCAAAATGGTATGATTAAAGTAAGGAAATATAAAGGAGAATATTGAATATATTGAGGATTTGCATAACTAAGAAGTCCTCCTCCGGATAATGGTGAAGCCCATTCAATATCAAGTCCGTTATTTTTATAGTATAAAAGCATACTTACAATCTTTGGTTCTATTAAGCCATAGTCATGCCCCATATAAGTATAATTGCTATTTAAAAGTAATATTTGCGATATAGATGTAATAAAGCAAAATATAATCAAAATCAATTTTTCTTTTTTCTTATCTAAAACTATATTAAAAGCTTCTTTATTGGATTTGATAATATATACAAATGAAACTGTAAATACTATTGTAAGCAAATAAAATAATACCATCATAATATTTTCCTGTTTTATTTTTCTTTAATGTTTTTTAATATATTATTGTGTTTCTTGAACTATTTATAAAGAAAAGTTGTATTTATAATTTGATAATGTTTTTGATTCTATTATAAAAACACTGTTTTATATCTAATTTTATAGATATTATATGAAGTATCATAAATATTGTTCTGAAACATAATTTTTAATTTATTATTCATAGAACACTATAAATTTAAAAATACTATATTAATTCAATAAAAAAATCAATATTTTTTATTGATTATAGTATTTATATTATAATTAATTCATGTTATACTAAATATGATATTATTTATACATTATAAATAAATATTGGTTTTTAATTTAAATAACAAAATATGGAGTAATTATTATGGCTAGAGTAAAATTTATAGAATATGAAGAAGCTCAAGGAAAAGTAAAAGAAGCTTTCGATTATCAAATTAAAAAAAGCGGCAGTGTTACAAATATGAAAAAGGCACTTCTTAATGATTATGTAACTTATGATACAATGATGGGATGGTATACTTCTTTTGAAAGACTTGTTGAAGTTGTTGGAAAAAGAGCTGCTATGATATTAGCACATTCTGTTTCTACTACTAACGGATGTATATTATGTTCTTTATTTTTTATAAGAGACTTAAAAGCTATAGGAGATGATCCTAAAAATCTTAAACTTGATGAAAAAGAGCAATTATTATCACAATTAGGTATGCAGATGGTAAAAAATCCTACTGCAGTAAGCGATGAACTTATGAATAATCTTAAAAAACATTTCAATGATCAGGAAATAGTTGTTATAGTTGGTTTTGTTGCTTGGATGATAGCTTACAACACTTTTAACTCTACTCTTGATATTGATTTGGATGAGTCTCTAGTTGGAATTGCTAATGAGTTTGAAAAAGAAACTTGGAGAGCAAAAAATAACTAATTTATTATTTAGTAATAATAAAATTATAAAAAATAACAAGGGAATAAAAGTACCTTGTTATTTTTTTGTAATAAATATATTATTTATAGATTAAATAAAAAATTTGGTAAAATAAATGGTAAGCATAATAATCACAACGAAAAATTCTGAAGATTTTATAGCAAATTGTATTAATGCTGCAAAAAATTCTAATTATAAAGATATAGAAATAATATTGGTTGATAATAATTCGGAGGATAGAACTTTAGAAATAGCAAAAGAATTAGGGGCAAAAACTTTTACTAAAGGCCCTGAACGTTCTGCCCAAAGAAATTATGGTGCTGAAATGTCAAGCGGATATATAATAGGTTTTTTAGATGTGGATATGACTTTATCAGAAAATGTTATAACTGAATGTTTAGAAATTTTTAATAATAAAGAAAATGTGCAGGCTGTTTATATACCTGAAAAAATTTATGGAAATAGTTTTTTTAATAGAGTAAGGAGTTTTGAAAGGTCATTTTATGATGCCACAGTAATAGATGCTGTCAGATTTTTTAGAAGAGATGCTTTTATAAAAATAGGCGGATTTGATTTAAATTTAAATGGTACAGAAGATTGGGATATAGACAGACGAATAAAACAAATAGGAGAAGCTGACATAATAAAATCACCTCTTTATCATCATGAAAATCATACGCTTAAGCAATATATAATAAAAAAGAGTTATTATGCCTCAAACTTTGACAATTATTTTAAAAAATGGGGACATGATGAAACAACTAAAAAACAATTTGGTATGTTCTATAGATATATTGGAGTTTATGTAGAAAAAGGTAAGTGGAAAAAATTATTTATGCATCCAATTTATTCAGTTTCAATGTATTTTTTAAGATTTCTGATTGGTGTTGTCTACATACTTTCTAAATTTAATATTTCAAAAAAAGAAAATGTATATAAGGGTAAGAATGATAAATAATAATAAACAATTATTAATAATAATATCAGTATTAGCAATTATAATAGGAATTTTTCTAAGATTCTATTTATATAATAAAACTATTAGCGGCAAACCGCCTAGATTGGATGAACAATATCAATTTTATCAAACAGAGAAGCATTTTAATGAAAATAGATTTCCAATAGAAGGTGTATTTTTGAATACTCCTGATACTTATGATAGTGAAGAAGAAGCAAGAGTTCCCGGAGGATATTTTTACTTGTCATACATGTTTAAATATTTTATAGGAGGAAAAACCTATGAGGGAGCAAGACTTGTAAATTTAATAATATCAATATTGGTTAGTATTATATTTTTTGTTTGGATTTATAAAAGATTTGGACTTACAGCATTAAGTATTATGCTGTTAATAATGTCAGTAAATGTATATTTTTTAAAGGCAGGAAATGATATATATAATCCGCACAATCCTTTTATATTTTCTTTTATATTTTTACCTGTACTTTATGAATATCTGTATAATGAAAAGAAATTTATTTATGGGGTTTTATTATTTCCTATATTAGCATTATCAGCTCAATGCCATTTTTCCAATTTCTTTTCAATAATTCCGTCTTTAATAGTATTTTTAATAATCAGATGGAAAAAAGATACTAAAAAAAATATAATACCTTTATCTATTGGAGTATTTATATCATTTTTAACATATCTGCCTTATTTAATATATCAATTTCAAAATAACTTTGAAGGTCTTTCTAAAATATTAGGAAGGAAAGAAGAATTAGGCCGTTATGTAATACAGCCGCCGCAAATATATTCAATACTCCTTTTTGCTACAAATGAATCAGGCAACAAATATGTTAATGGATTCAAAGACATAATTAATTCTTATTTTGGAAGCAATCCTTTATATATTTTTACTTTTATATTTTATATATTATCATTTGTATTTGCTTTATTGGTATTAATTTATTCCTATAAGCATTTTTTTACTAAGAAAATGATAACAGAAAATACTAAAGAAACAGATGCATTAAGAGATTTATTGTTTTTCTATATTGTTTATATTATTTCTACAATAGTATTTTATATGGCTGGAGGAATAGCCGGAGGGGGAAGACCTCATTATTTTTATTCATCATTTACATTGGGGTTTGTGCCTTTTATATACTTTATAGAAAATATAAAATATACGAAACCTAAATATATTAATTATATTCTCTTATATACTTTTTTGAATATGATTGCAATTATCATTTATAGAATATAAGTAATTTAAAACTCTATTATATCATTAAATGATTGTTTATTTCTCCATTTAATAAACTCATCAAATGTTTTAATATTGTCTTGTAATACAGCCTTATAATATTCTATACCCATTATTTTTATATCATCTGGAGTTTCATATTTTAATTTTAAAATAGTATTTCTTTTTTCTTCTGTAAGCATGTTTATTATATTATCAGCAGCTTTTTCAAAATATCCGTCATAATAAGAACCTTCAAGTATATTAATAATATCTATTTGCCAAATATTACTATCATTATGTTTGTAATATAAATGCCATTCTATACAATGTTCATCCGTATCTATTAGATTTTTATATATAACACTTTGTACTTTTTTGTTATTTGATATTTTGGATATTGCATTAAAACTTTCTAGTATATCTAATTTAGAAGAATATACATGAAAATCAATATCTTTATTTTTCATTAAAAGTCCCATTCTTAGAGAACCTACAAGATTAATTCTGCAGTTTATTTCTTTAAATGTATTTTCTATATTAAGTTCTTTTATGATTTCAAAGGCTATTTTGGTATTATAATTTGAAAGCTCTAATATATTTTCCATAATAAAAATACTATATTGTAAATTTTGATATGTCAATGTTATTATTATTTGGCATTCTATGAAAATACTGTATTAAATGTTTGATTTATATATTTTTAGAATTGATTATATAAAGAATAGATAGCTTACAATATAAAAAAATAATTATAAAAAAGTAATTAATGTACTTTACTTTATTTTTTCTTAATATATAATATAGAGTATAGGGTGATGATATGTTTTTAATTAATAATTTTAAATTAATCATTTTCTTAAATCAGGATGCCTTTCCCGAGATTCATTCTTTATAATATACCGTGTGTATATTCGATTTTACTTCTAAATAAATAATAATCATAACTTATTAAAATAAACTAATTAATAGTTTTTAAGTTATATATTAATTCTATTTTAATTGAATTAAATTATATCAATTTTTAAAGGATTTTTATATGTCTAAAGTATTAGTAGAATTTATTAATACATGTCCGACTTGCGATGGATATTCTTCATATTTAAACGAACTTCAAAAAGAATATGAGGATAAAATAGAAGTAAAATTGTATTATGCTGGAAAAGATTTTGATTATTTATCAAAATATGGAATGATAGACAGAGGTACATTAATTATTAATGGAAAAGACAGATATGATGTTTTAAGTAAAAAATTAATAGAACAGGAAATAAAGAAAGCTATAGAAGCTCAAAACTGTTAGTAATAAATAGGACGGAAGATTATATATGCTAATGCGTTTTTTATATGTATTTTGGGACTTTCTCCTTATAAGTTCTGAATGGATTATTATAAGCCTAATATTGTCTGGAATAATACATGCATTTGTTCGTCCTCAGGTTCTTCAAAAATCTATAGGAAATAAAAAAATATCTTCTTTGATAAAAACAACAATATCAGGAGCAATACTTCCTATATGCAGCTGCGGAGTTTTGCCTTTAGCATTAAGTTTATATAGAACAGGTGCGTATTTAGGACCTACTCTTTCATTTTTGGTGGCTACTCCTATAATAAATCCTGCAGCGATAATAGTATCATTTGCCATGTTAGGTAAAGAAATAACTTTTATATATATATTATGCGGAATATTACTTCCTATAATTATAGGAGTATTAGGAAATATTTTTGGAGGAAATGAATTAATCTCTCCGGAAGTTTTGAAATTGCAAAGTATGAATATTAAAATTCCAGAAAATACCTATGTAGATAAAACACTTTGGTACAAAAAATTGTATAATGGTATTTTATGGGGTTTTAATAATCTTGGAATAGAAATAAGCAGATTTATTTTAATAGGTACTTTATTCGGAGCTGTTTTGATAACAGTTATACCACAGGCATTTGTAATGCAGTATTTAAGTAATCCGAAATTAGTATCAATAATAGGTATAACGGCAGTAGGCTGTATAATGTATGTATGTGCCTTAGGACATATTCCATTTATTGCGGCATTGATATCTGCCGGAGCTTCACCTGGCGTAGCAATTACATTTTTAATAACAGGTGTGGCAACAAATATATCTGAATTAATTAGCATGTATAAGCTCATAGGTAAGAGAACTTTAATCATATATCTTGTTTCTATGCTTTTTTTTGGTATCTTGATAGGTTATATTACAAATATTTTATTAACGGATAACTTTACGCCCATCTTTGATTTATCAAATTCCCAGAAGCAAATAGAAATAGCCAATAATATTAATATTACTTTCCCCAGTTGGTTTAAAAATTTATGTGCAATTATAGTATTATTTATGGGCTTATATTCATGGTTTATGATTTTAATAAAAAAATAAAGATATTAGCAAATAGGGAAAAACAATTTCAATGCTGAAAGTATTATATGCTTTATGTATTTTTATACTAATATCTTGCAATAATAATAAAGAGAATATTTCAAATTCAGATGGAATAAAGAATAATGAACTTTATAAAGCCTATGTTGAGAAATATTCTGATAAAGAATTATTAACATTTTTGGAAGGAGATTTCAGCGGCGATAATATAGATGATTTAATAATAATTTATAAAGAATCAGCTTATTCAAATAAATTGGTAGGCATATACAAAGATTCAAATGGACATATATTAATTACTGATCCAATACCTGCACCTATAGAAAATTATACAATAAGATTTTATAACATAGATGAGAAGGTACCGAATGAAATTTTGGTATCAGGGCAAAAGGGTGCTAATATAGGATTTGCTGTTTATAGGCTTGAGAATGGAGAATTAATAAGTTTATTTGAAAATGGAATGGAGAAATGTTGTTAAAATAAAATATATTAATTAATTTTAAGGAGAATAATAATGAAAAAAAATATTATTATATTTTTAATGATATTATTTGCTGTTTCTTGCAGCAGAGGAGATTCATCTAAAAATAAATCAGATGTTATATCAGAAGATGTACAGGCTATTGTTGCAGATTATAATTTAGAAGAATTAAGTGCTGAGGATAAAAAATATAAAATTAATTTAGGTTATTACAATTGCGATCATATGACAGCAGCTTGTGTAGGAGAAGATACAGGAATATATAAAGCATTGGGCTTAAATGTTACAGTTACCGGTAACGGCAATGTTCCTGAAGCTATGAGTGCAGGACAAATGGATATGGCTTATGCCGGCTTTACTACTACATTAAATGCTGTAAAAAATAAAGTTCCTCTATTTATAGCAGCAGAAAATCATACAGGCGGTGCTGAGTATTTTGTTGTTTCTAAAGATATTCAAAAACCGGAAGATTTGCTTAATAAAAAAATATCTATGGGGGCTAATCCGGAAACAGAAAATTTGAATTGGGCAGAATGGTCTGAACAGTTGAATATACCTAGAGATATTACTAATTATGAAAACTTTTCTATGAGTGATTCTGATGCTTATTTTGCATTTAAATTGGGACAATTAGACGGTTACGGTGCTTGCGATCCTTGGGGTTCTATGGCTGAATATGAAGATACAGGAAAAGTATTAAAAAGACAAAATACTGACAGAGAAGCAGACGGACATGGTACTTGCTGTAAAGTTTGTATGAACTACAATTTTGCTAAAGCTCATCCGAAATTGGCAGAACGCATACTTCTTGCTCATGCTATGTCTATAGAATATATGTATCTTCATCCTTATAAAGCAGCTCAAATATTCGCTGAAAATTATAATGTACCTTTAGAAGTTGGACTTATGACTTTATGGAAAAAGCTTAATGAAGAAGGAAGAACTATTACTTGGAAATTAAATAGAGATTATGTTCATAATCAAATGAAAACTATGAAAAGATTAGGTGTTAGAGATGATATTAATTCTCTTGATATAGACGATTATATAGATTTATCATACTTTGATAATTGCGGTGCTAAAGACTTTGATACTTTTATTAAAGAAGAGGTTGATCCTATATTTCCTCTTGGTATGAGTTATGAAGAATGGAGAGCTAAAGCTGTAGAAGTAGATAACATTAAAGAAGAGTCTAAAGTTTGATATTGTTTTTTATAAATAATAAAGGGAAAAGATGAAGCATATAATAAAAAGAAATAAATATATTATTATATTTAGCGTCATTTTTATATTATGCTTCATCTTATTTCAAAGTTATAAAGAGAATATTAATAGCAAAAAGAATAAAATTACCATAGCATGCGGTAATGATGCTTCCGGGATGTTATTTGACTATATAATAAATAGTAAAAATTCAAATTTAGAGTTTTCAAATTTTGATTATATACAATTTTTGGATTGCTGCGGTTCCCAAGCTGAATTTGCTTTTATATCTGGAAAGGTGGATATGGCAGTATTATGTCCTGATGCAGCATTTCAATTATTGTCAATAGATACCAATTATTATATAGTCGATTCTATAGTTAGTGGTTCTAATGTTTTAGTATATTATGATGAAATTTATGATAATAATATTGAACCTAAAAATATTGGATATATGAACAAGCGTTTATTACAGGAAGAATTATTAAAATCAAAATATTCAAATTCTAACTATTATCCAATGCTTGCAACTGCTTTACCTTATGCTTTGGAGAGAAAAACAGTTGATGCTATTTTTATTGATATTATATTAGCTTTAAAAACAAAAAATACTAGGTTTAAAAAAATATATACTGAAAAGCCGGATTATTATTTAGTTGTATCAAAGAAATTGAAAGACAGTTCAGTGCTTAACGATTTTATTAAAATTTATAATGAATCTGTTGATGATATAGAAAATGATACAATATTATCTAATGTGCTTATTAGTTATTTGGACATTTCAAATTCTGAAGGAGAAATGAATATATGGAAAACAATGGGAGTCAAGTTCCGCAAAATAAAAGCAGATCTATAAATTTAGGAAATGCAGGAAACAGTATTTTTATGAAATTTTACAGCTGTTCTGTGCTTATTGCAATTATGGTCATTTGGTATTTTCTTGCCAAAAAGATAGATAATAATTTGCTGCTTCCTGATTTTATTATAACTTGTAAGGAGTTTTTTAAATCTTGGATAGATCCTTATACGGTTCAAAATTTACTTATAACATTAGAAAGAGTATTTAGGGGATTTATTATAGCTTGTTTAATAGGTTTGCCTTTAGGATTATTTATGGGATATTCTAAACCTATACTTTTAGCTGTTTCGCCAATAATAAATTCAATAAGACAGGTGCCAATAATGGCTTGGATACCTTTAGCCATAGTATGGTTCGGACTTGGAGACGGCCCTACTATATTTTTAATAACTATGAGTGCTATATTTCCACTCATAATTAATACTATAGATGGAGTTCGAGGAATAGATCCTAATTATATTAATGCCGCTAGAAGTATGGGGGCTAAAAATATAGATATAATGCTTGATATAATATTGCCTGGGGCTTTACCGGCATTTTTAACGGGATGCAGGCTTGCTTTGGGTTTAGGATGGATGAGTGTTATTTGTGCTGAATTTATAGCTACAAGCAAGGGTTTTGGATTTATATTAGTAGAAGCACAGCAGAGACTTGAAACTCCTAAACTTTATGCTCTTATGATAGTATCGGCCATAATTGGATTTAGCATGGATAGAGTATTAATTATATTAGAAAAACTGCTTACTTCTTGGAGATTTAAAAATGGCAATTCTTGAAGTGAATAATGTATGCAAATCTTTTAAAACTTCAAAGAAAGCTCCTGAAGTTGAAGTATTGAAAAATATTAGTTTTAGTATAGAGAAGGGAGAATTTGTAACTTTGCTTGGTCCGTCAGGATGCGGTAAAACTACACTTTTAACCATGATAGGAGGTTTTCAAAATCCTACTTCCGGCGAGGTGCTTCTTGAGGGAAATAAAATAGAAAAACCTTCTTCTGAGAGAGGATATGTTTTTCAAAATTATGCTTTATTTCCATGGATGAATGTTGAAAAGAATATACTTTATTCTTTAAAATTTTTAAAAATGACAAAAGAAGAAAAAAGAAATAGATTAGAGGAGCTTTTAGAGATGTCTCATCTTAAAGGGCATGAAAAGAAGTATCCTATATCGCTTTCCGGAGGTATGCAGCAGAGGGTTGCGGTTGTAAGAGCATTAGCACCTAATCCTAAAATATTGCTTTTAGATGAACCTCTTGGAGCAATAGATTTGCAGATGAGAGAGCATATGCAAAATGAATTATTACAGCTTGTTAAAAATAGTAACAGTACGGTTTTAATGGTAACTCATGATGTGTCTGAGGCTGTTTATATGAGCGACAGAGTTATAGTTATGAGTTTGAATAAAGGCGAGATAGTTGCTGATATAAAAGTGAATATTAAGCATCCAAGAGAAAGAGATAGTTCTGCTTATATAGAATGTGTTAGAGAACTTACTAATAATGTTAAAAAGGCTTTTGTAAACAAACCTATTGAAGCATAATAGTATTTTATCTAATTTATAAATTTTAATAATTACAAATATTTTCGCAGGAGTAATTGATATGAAAGTAGCTTATATTTTCAGCAGCCAAAATTCACATATGATTTTGGATAAAATGATAGTTCCGCAATTATTAAATGATAATCATGGTGCGGAAGTTGTAGGGATGATGTTTTTTGCAGACAATACTTTTATGCTTACTAAAGGAAGCAGTGTTGGCGACAGGCTTTCAAAAGTATTGGAAAAGAAAAAAATACTTCTTATGGCATGTAATATCTGTGCTATTGAAAGAGGGATTGACAACAAACTAATTGATGGTGCTTGTATAGGCTGTTTCCCAGACTTATATAAAGCTTTGGAAGGAAGTGGTGTAGAGCAAGTAATAACTTTATAAGGAGTATTTATGTTTGATACAAATTTTATGGAGAAATATGGTGTATCTGATAAGTATCATAACCTCCCTAAAGATATACAAGATGCTAGATTAAAATTAATAAACAGAGTTATAGATACAGGCTGTACTATTTCCAAAGAAGAAGCTATAAATATATGCGGAGATGAGAAATTGTATAATATCTTGATAGAAAAAGAAATTATTACAATGAGCGGTAATGATGTTGCTTTTTTATATCCTGTATCTGCTATGGAAACAAATCATAGAGTTAAACTTTCTGATGGAAGAGAATTTTGTTCTATGTGTGCAATTGACGCTTTAGGTTCTTATAGTTTATTCCATCAGGATACGGAGATTAATTCTATATGCAGTCAGACTGGAGATAAGATATTTGTTAAAATTAGAGACAGACAAATAGTTGAGCATTTTCCAGATGATATTCATGTTGTTCATGTTGATTTAAATAAAAATAAAAATTGGGCTAGTACCTGCTGAAATATTATGAATTTCTTTGGTTCAAAGAATAATATGCATGAATGGCTTAAAAATCAGGATACGGATAATAATACTATTTATCTTTTAGATTTGCCTACAGCCTTTAGAGTTGCAACTGCTATATTTAGATTGTAAGCGTTTCCTTAAAATTAATTATATATTTTTATGGTGATAGATATTATAAAATTAATATCTATCACTTATTTTTTTATATATATTCTATTTCTTTTCCAATATATTTGTCTGTGAATAATTCATTATTATAAACTATATTTCCGCGTACTATAGTAGTTAATATTTTTCCGCCTCTTTTAAATCCTATATAAGGAGACCATCCTGCTTTTGTAATTATATCTTTTTCTTCTATTTCTGAGTTATCATTCAAATCTATTATAACTAAATCAGCATCGTAATTTTCTTTTAATAAGCCTTTATTTTTTATGCCGAATATTTTAGCAGCATTTTCGCTCATAATTTTTGTTAATAATTTGAAATCTATAGTTCCGTCATTTATTTTTGTAAGCATTAATTCTAATGAATTTTCTATAGAAGGTACTCCGAATGTAAGTTTTTCTAATTTTTCGCTTATTAAATGAGGTGCATGATCTGTACCTATTGTATCTATGGTGCCGTCTAATATTGCATTCCATAAAGCCTTATTATCTGATTTTTCTCTTAATTCAGGTTTCATTCTAAGAAGCATTTTATTTTTTTCATTTTTATTTACATATTCCGTATTTAAAAATAAATGATGAGGCGTAGCTTCTCCGTATATTATCATTCCAGCATCTTTAGCTTTTTTTAAGGATTCAATTTCACTTTCTAAAGATAAATGACATAAATATAATGGCGTTTTTGTTTTTTTAGCTATATCGATTGCCTTATCAACCATTTTATCTTCAGCATGAACAGCTACAATTTTAGAGTTTTCAAATAATTTTTCTAATACCTTATCATTTTCTACTAACATGTTCCCAGTAGAAGCATTAAAGAAAATTTTTGTTGATGCAGCTTCATTAACAACCTTTTTTATATCATCGCTGTTATCTGCCTTACTTCCTCCGAAATGAAAACCATAATCCACATAAGATTTTCCAATCATCATAGCTTTTTTTGACATTAAATTTTCTTTTGATATAGTATTTGGTATAGTATTAGGCATATCAAAGAATGTTGTAACTCCTCCTCTGGCAGCTGCTTTGCTTCCGGAATTAAAATCTTCTTTATGAGTAAGACCTGGATCTCTCATGTGAGTATGAGGGTCTATTATACCGCAAAGTACATAATTATAATTGGCATCTATTATCTTATCATCTTTATATTCGGAAAAATTATTATCAGTATCTATTTTTGTGATTATCTCATTTTCTATTATAATAGAAACTATTTTTTCATTATTTATAATTTTAGCATTTTTTATTATCATAATTTATATCTTTATTTATATGGATCATATTATAAAAATATAATCCATATAATTTATTTTTTATTATTTTTGTATTTCTTTATTACAGTAGTAACAGAAATCTCCATAGCTTCTTCTAGCTACTTTATTTTTTGTTTCTTCAAAATGAGTAACACATTTTGGATTTGTACAAACTACATTTTTATTTTCTATTAATTCATAATCAATATCTTTCTTTTTAGCCTTAGATTCTATAATGCCTGTAGCAAGAGATATCATAGCCATTCTTGTAGGAACACCATTTTTAGCCTGTATAAAATATTTAGCATGTTTTGTATCATCTAAATCTATGCTTATTTCATCAACTCTAGGAAGCGGATGCATTATTATCATATTATCTTTACATTTTCCAAGTATAGTTTCTTTTGATATATTGAAAGCATGCTTAACTTTCTCGTATTCATTAGGGTCATCAAATCTTTCTCTTTGTATTCTAGTCATATATAGACAGTCTATATCTTTTAATATATCTTCATATCTATTGAGTTTTTTATATTTTATTCCTGCCTGATCTAATTCTTTTAATATATAATCTGGTATCTGTATAATATCAGGCGATATGAAATAAAATTCTCCATTGAACATCATTAATGCTTTTGATAGAGAATGAACAGTTCTTCCATATTTAGTATCTCCAACAAATGCTACTTTTTTATTTTCCATATCACCAAGTTCATCTCTTAAGGTATATAAATCTAGCAAAGTTTGGCTAGGATGTTCATTAGCACCATCGCCTCCGTTAATAATAGGACAGTCAGTAACTTCTTCAGCAAATTTAGCAGCTCCGTCAATGTTATGACGCATAACTATAACATCAGAATAAGCAGAAACCATTATTATAGTATCTCTTAATGATTCTCCTTTTTTTATGGAGCTTATATCCGGATTATCAAATCCTAATACCTGACATCCCATTTTATATGCTGCTGATGTAAATGATAATCTTGTTCTCGTGGAAGGTTCAAAAAATATGCTTGTCATTATTTTTCCTTCCATCATTTTTCTTCTCTTTTCACTATCAGTGTTATCTAATTCTTTAGCAACATCTAATACCTCAATAATTTCTTCTTTTGATAACTCTTTGATAGATATAAAGTTTTTCATTGGTTCTCCTTTTTTGAAATAGTTTTGTTATTGTGATTTTGGCATAAAAAAAAGGAATAAAATCACTAAATAGTAACTTTATTCCTTTTAAAAAATTCCAAATTCGTTAATTTAAAAATTAAATAGGGTAGCAAGTAAAAAATTATTTTATGCTTAAAAAAAATATTATTCATATTTTTACCTATCATTCATAAATTGAATGAATTATATCATGAATAATATAAAAGTCAAGAATAAATTTTATAATTTATATTTTTACTTATTGAAATAAAATCTTTTATGGTTATAATTGCTTTATAATTTAATGAAGGTCATGTAATGTATTTAGAAGAAATTAAAAGCCCGTCTGATTTAAAAAAATTAAATACAGAAGAATTACAATCATTATCCTCAGAGATAAGAGAGTTTATAATAAATAATGTTTCAAATACCGGAGGGCATTTAGGCAGTAATTTAGGCGTAGTTGATTTGACTTTGGTTCTCCACTACTTATTTGATTCTCCTAGAGATGCTTTTATATTTGACGTTGGTCATCAGGCATATACTCATAAAATTATAACCGGAAGAAAAGATAAATTTAATACATTAAGAACTTACGGAGGAATATCCGGTTTTCCAAAAAGAAATGAATCAGAACATGATATAGAAGAAACAGGACATGCTTCTACTTCTTTATCATTTGCTTATGGACTTGCATGTTCAAAAAGTATATTAGGGTATAAAGGAGATGTTATAGCTATTATAGGAGATGGTGCTATGACAGGCGGCATGGCATTAGAGGCTATGAATAATATTGCAAATACTGATACAGATATAATAATCGTATTAAATAATAATGAAATGTCTATAGGTAAAAATATAGGGGCTATATCAAAGTTTCTTAATACTACATTGAATGACAATTTAATTCATGAGGCTTCGGAAAAAGTTAGAGGATTGGTTTCTGCTTTGCCTTTTGGCGATATTGCTAATGAATTTATAGATAGAGGTAAGGGGGCTATTAGAACTTTTGTTGCTCCTGGTATAGCTTTTAGAGAAATGGGATTTAAATATTTTGGTCCTGTTGACGGGCATAATTATGATGAACTTATAAGTACTTTCCAAAAGGTAAAATCTATAAGAGGTCCTAGATTAGTTCAGGTTAATACAATTAAAGGTAAAGGTTATAGAATAGCTGAGGAAAATCCTTCTAAATTTCATGGAATAGCTCCGTTTAATGTAGATACTGGAGAATTGAAATCAAAATCTAGTGTTAAAACTTTTTCTAATTTGGCTGGGGAGTGCATTGTTAATGCTGCTGAAGAAAATAAAAATATAGTTGCTATAACTGCTGCTATGGAATCTGGTACAGGTTTAACTGAGTATGCTAAAAAATTTCCAGATAGATTTTTTGATGTGGGTATAGCAGAACAGCATGCTGTTACATTTGCAGTCGGACTTGCTGAAAATGGTGTAATACCTTTTGTTTGTTTATATTCTACATTTTTACAAAGAGGGTATGATCAAGTAATACATGATATTGGTATAATGAATGCTAATGTAAAGCTTATGATAGACAGAGCAGGATTAGTTCCTGAAGACGGAGATACTCATCAAGGTGTTTTTGATGTTTCTTTTTTGAGAATTATACCTAATATTACAATTATGGCGCCGGTTGGAGAAAAAGATTTTATAGATATGGTGAAAAAATCTTTAGAGTATAAAGGACCTACTGTTATAAGATATAATAAGTCCGGCATTAGAGAAGTAAAAGAAAATATTATATCTAGCAATTTTGAAATAGGAAAAGCTAATATTGTAAGAGAAGCTAAAAATAGTAAAAGACTTATTATAAGTTATGGGCCTACATTAATTGATATAGAAGATGCTGTAAGTGAAATTAATTTAGATACTTCAATAATAAATCTATCTACTTTAAAACCTTTAGATGAAGATACTATTTTGAATATGGTAAAGAAGGCCGATAAAATTTTAATTATTGAAGAGAATGTTAAAAAAGGCGGTATAGGAAGTGCCATATTAGAATTGATGTCTGATAATGATATATATAAGCCTGTTAAAATTCATGCTTTGCCTGATAAGTTTTTTGAAGTTGCATCCAGAAATGAGCTTTTAAAAATATATAAATTAGATAAAGATGGATTAAAAGAAACTATTAGTAAATATTTCAATTTATAGTTTGATTCTTTTCTTATCTTTAAGATATTGAATAAATATATCTGATATTATAGGATCAAGCATTATGTCTTTTTCCAAAAAATTTTCAACCATATATTGTACTGCTTCTTTAGGAGATTTATTCAAACAGTTTGTTAATGTATCATATACATCTATGATCTCTAAAATTTTGGCCGGAAGATATGTTAAACTTTGCAATGTTAATACATCTTTATAATCATAAGATACAATATATTCTATAATATGTTTTGGATTTCTTTTTAATGTTGCTTTGTATAATTCTGTAAATAGTCCGTAACCATAACTATAATATTCATGATGCAGTGAAACTGTTAATGCTACACCTTCGCTTCCTCTCATAAAATATTTTGCAAAAGCATAATCCTGCAATGAGTGATTATCTTTTTCATCATTTGCTATTGGTATATAATCTCTGCTTTTTTTTAATGATATATCATGCATTAATATACCTGTAACTGTATCTATAATTGTATCATTTTCTATCTTTCTTACACCTAGTTTTACATTTGAATCTAGTGTATTAGAATTTTCAAATAAATTATATCTTTGGTATATTCTTTCAGCATATTTGTAATAGCTTTTTTTAAAGTCTATTCTCATTTTATTAGCAGCACCCCGCCTCAATTTTTCATTAAAAAATGCTATTGCTTCAATTGACATTATAAATACTCTATTAACATGTCCGATAGTTGTATTTGTTTTCAATTCTTTCATATTATCAAACATATTATCGCTTTCATATTCTTTAGAGTATATTATATTTGATATTTCGGCTATAAGAAACTGAATCATTCTTGATAAACCATTTACTTCTTCATCACTATTATTTAAAGTATTATTTTCTTTTTTATATAAGTAATTTATATATTGTATTCTTAATATAAAACCCACTTCTAACAACATTTTTAATATTTCATTAGCTGTTTTATAATCTAAAAAATTTTTATTATAATGTGTTAATTTTGCAACATATTGTCTTATATATGAAGTGAGTTCTTTATTTGACATGCTTATTATATTTTCAAGTACTTTTTCTTCTTCTTTTGAAGTCTCTAAATCAGATGAAATACAAAACTCGAATATATCATAGAATTCTTTTATTTTATTATCCAATATTTTCCTCTTAAAATTATCAATATACAGCATATTATAACCTATAAATTAATATTTTTCAAATACTAATTATATACCAAGTTTTTTTATTGCCTCAGAAATATGATCTATACCGATAATTTTTACATTTTCTACATTTTTTATCTCTTTTACTGCTCTTTTAGAGATATATACTTCTTTAAGAGAGAATTTCTGCATCTCTTTTATTCTTCTTTCTATAAATCTTACAGGCCTTACCTCGCCGGAAAGTCCAAGCTCTCCAATATATGCTGTTGTTCTCTGTATTGATATTCCAGACATACTTGAAGCTATTGCCATTGCTATAGAAAAATCGCTTGCTGTTTCTTTAACATTAAGTCCGTTTGCTATATTTATATATACATCTTGATTTGAAAGGTTTAAATGTGCCCTTTTTTCAAGTATAGCTATTATTATAAGCAATCTGTACTGATCATAACCAATAGTTAACCTTCTAGGGTATCCGAATGCACTGCTTCCAACTAAAGCTTCTTGTTCAACGCAAAATACTCTGCTTCCTTCTATTACAGGAGTTATTACGCTTCCGGCAAATACAGCTTCATTTACTCCTCTTGTAAATACTTTAGAAGGATCTTTTACTTCCATAAGTCCTTTTTCTGCCATTTCAAAAATACCAACCTCATCAACTGCTCCATAACGGTTTTTTACAGCTCTCAATATTCTATATATTCCCTTATCATCGCCTTCAAAATATAATACACAGTCAACAATATGCTCAAGTATTTTAGGTCCTGCTATAGTTCCTTCTTTTGTTATATGACCAACTAAAAATATTGTTATATTTTTTAATTTAGCTGTCTGCATTAATGACCATGCGCAGTTTTTTATTTGTGCCGGCGAACCTGCTATACTATTAGTAGACGGACTGTATATTGTTTGTATGGAGTCTATTATTGCAAGTGTAGGAGGACTGTCCAATAAAGTATTTATTATATTATCGCAGTTGGATTCTGATGATATAAGAAAATCTGAATCTTCTAATGTAAGTCTGTCAGCCCTTAATTTTATCTGTTCTAGAGATTCTTCTCCTGTAAAATAGTAAACTTTTTCATTTTTTGCAATATTAGATGCTGTTTGTAATAGCAGGGTAGACTTACCAATTCCAGGTTCTCCTCCAATGAGTATTACGCTGCCTTGTACTATTCCTCCGCCTAATACCCTGTTAAGTTCTTCTATATTTGTAGATATTCTTGTACTTTCATTAGTTTTAATTTTTTTTATAGATGTTAATTGTGCTTTATCTGATGATATATTAACTTTATCTCTTATAGATTTATTTGTATCTTCAGAAGGTTCTGTGAAAGGCTTTAAAGTATTCCAAGAACCGCATGACGGACATTTGCCCATCCAATTAATTGTGCTTTCTCCGCAATTATCACATACGAATATAGTATTATTTTTCTTTGCCATATTTTTAGTTTAAATTATTTATTTTTTATTGCTGATAAAATTGTATGCTTTCAGTAAAACTTCATTATATAAATCTGCCGAATGCATACAATTTTTAAAACATTATTTTTTTTCTTCTAGTTTATTATTAAACTTTTCAAATATTTTCTGTCTTCTTTTCTTATCTGAACTCCATAGCATAAGTCCGAATACTATAACAGCTATAGGAAGCATAACTATATTTATAATTCTTACAAATAATTTGATGCTTTCAGGTACATTGTAAGGAGGATTAAATATTGCTCCTTTTCTTCTTATACTCATAAGTCCGGTATCGCCTGCCATATAATCAACTAAATTCATTAAAAATATCTTGTTAGCTGTGTATGCACTATTTTTTGCCATTTCATATGATCCTACAACTAAAACTTTTCCGCTTGTTGTAGAGCTGATTCTGTTTATACCGCTGTTGATATTATTCTGCATGTTTGTTGCTGCAGGTATTTCTTTTCCTTCAAATGCACTGTTCATATTACCTTCAAATACAGCAGCAAGCAGTCTTTTAGATAATTTGCTTTCATCGCTTGGCATTCCTGTCATTGAAGCTGCAAACTGTTCGCTTTCTGTCCAGCTTTTTTCGCTTGTATGAATAAGAGGAGTTACTTTTATTTCTGAATTATTAGTATTTATTAATATTTCTGATGATATAGGAGTAAGCATAAGATTAATACTTTTAGTTATATCACTTTTAGCATTGATATTTTCCGGAGATATAAGCGGTATATAATACATCTTCTGTTCCGGCATGCCTTGCTGTAATTGTGCCTTATATGCATTATCATCAAATACCATGTTGGTAGCTATTGAAAAACCATAATTTGGAAGTATTTCATTTAATCTGTTTGTAACAGGTATAAGAGTAGGACCGTACATTTGAGCATTAGGATCATTTTGATTAATTTGTACTCCATTAAGCATAAATAATACAGGCTTTCCGCTCATAATAAACTGATCCAATTTATATAATTCATAGTCGCTGAATTCTGTTTTACTTCCGGCTATTATTAAAGCATCTATATTTGAAGGTATATCATTTAATGAAATATCAACTGCTTCAAAGTTATAGTTAGCTTCTATTTCTGATATATATTCGCTTACGCTGTCATAAGCATCATTAGGATTTCCTCCAAATTGAGGAGGTACAGTTATATAATTAGCCTCTTCATGTCCTTGTATATATCCTACAGTAGCTTTTAATCCAAGCATGCTGTCTATACTTTTTAATATTTCATTTTCTATTTCATCAAATGCACCGTATAATATATAGGATGTTGAAAGCTCCATTACATTATCACCATTCTCTAAAACCAATGAGAAATATGCACTTCCTTTATTTGCTACAATATTTCCTTGATTATCTTTTATATCATTCCATTCTATTTTTTTTACATTCAGCTTCTTTAATAAATCTTCATTTTCTTTTGAAGGATTTGTCATATCAACATTGATGAATTGTACTTTATTCATTAAATTTTTATTTGCATTAGCTACAGCTTTCATTATAGAATCCGGTATAAGTTCTAAAGCACCTATTGGAAGAAGATTATATATTTCAGAAGATGATATGTAATAAACATTTAAATTATTTTCCAATCTTGTAAGTTTATCATTTTTATCCATCATTTTTCTTATAGTAGTATCTATATTGTATTCCAAACCTTCTGTTGATTGCACGAATGGTATTGTCTCTATAGAATCTCCGTATATGAATGCTAATCCCATATAAGCTACTTTTGTCTGAGTTTGGTCTTTTTCTAAAACGCTTATTTGTGTAGGACTTACTCCGTATTGACTTGCTTGTGCAGAATCTTTTGAAGTATCTACTACTTCGAAACTCAAATTCTTTCCGCCTGCTGATTTATATCCCTCAAATAAATCTTTTATATATCTTTCATAAGTAGAGAATGGAGGAGGAAGATTAGGTGTTACAAAGAATTTTACAGTCATAGGTTCTTTTAAATTTTTTACTAATGTTTTGCTTTCTTTGCTTAGAGAATATACTTTATCTCTGGTTAAATCTATTGCTGGAGTAAATTGATTTATTATTGCATTTATTAAAAATATTATTATAACTACTAGTATAAAAGTGATTATTCTGTCTTTCTTATTTGTCATATTTTACCTACTATTATAATTATTGATAAAAATTATCAAAATTGATTGTTTATTATATATTTAATAATCCTATTTGTCAAAGTTTGATTGGCATAAAATATATTTCAATAAAACCTGTAAATATTCTTTTTGTAATAAAATTATCAAATAGTACTTGACATTTTTTATTGCTATGCTATAATAATTTTCACTTGCCGAGTTAGCTCAGTAGGTAGAGCAAAGGACTGAAAATCCTTGTGTCTAGGGTTCGATTCCCTGACTCGGCACATTCC
>NZ_CALXRN010000140.1 GCF_944390595.1 uncultured Brachyspira sp.
CCTAAATCTATAAATGGACTTTCAATAGCTTTTGAACCTAATGCTATTGATAATGATGCTGATTATATTAATTCTGATAATTACAAATCAGCTAATGGAAGATTCAATTATTATATATCAAGAAACGGAGAATCATATTTATCCATAGATACTTTTAATGTTGATTATTACACAGAACCTAAAAGAACCGGAGAAGTGTATATATCAGGCATATATAATTCAACCGTTAATAAAGATACTAGACTTTTTACTTTATGTATTCCAATTAAACCTGATAATAACTTTATAGGTGTTATATATGTTGATATTTTTGCAGACTCTATCACTTCATTATTAAATGATAACCAGTTATTTAAAGGTACAACAATTGAATTATATGATCAGCATGGAAATGTAGTATATGATAGTTATGATGCTGAACATATTTCAAAAAATATTTATGAAGTATATCCTCATTATAAACAATATAATGTTTTTGAAAATATGCAGTCTGGTAAATTTTTAATAATGGAATTTTATGGAGAAGAAGCTCACATAAATTATACCTATGCTTTTTCTTCTATAGATATAGTTAATGGCGTACATTGGGGATTAGCTATTTCAACTCCTAAAAATGAAATATTAAATGCCTCAAATATTATGAGAATTGTATTAATCATAATATTAATTGTAATTATTATATTGCTTTGCTTACTTATTCCATTTATTATAAGCGGCAAGGTATCTAATATAATAAGTGCTTTATCAAAAGATATTGTTGCTCTATCCGACGGAGATTTAACTAGAGAAATACCTGCCAATTTTAATTAAGAGAAGAGATGAATGGGGAGATATAGCTAGAGGCTGGGATAAAGCAATGAATAATTTTAATAAAGTAATCAATACTGTTAAAAATTCAGCAGAACAAGTTTCTACAGCAGCAAATGAAGTTCTAATAGGAAATAATGATTTATCACAGAGAACAGAATCACAAGCATCTAGTTTAGAAGAAACAGCAGCATCTATGAATCAAATGGCTAGTGCTGTAAAAGAATCGGCAGAAAATGTTGCTACAAGTACTGTTATGGTTTCAGAAGCCAAAGAATATTTAAATAAAGCAGGAGAAGTGGTAGAAGATAGTGTAAGTAAAATGGATGCTGTTTATGATGCTAGTAATAAAATTATGGATATCACTAAATTAATAGAAAATATAGCTTTTCAAACAAATATACTTGCTTTAAATGCTTCTGTTGAGGCAGCACGTGCCGGAGATCAAGGCAGAGGATTTGCTGTTGTAGCTAGCGAAGTAAGAAACTTAGCACAAAATACACAAGAGTCGGTAAAAAATATTACTTCATTAATTATTGATAGTAATGAAAAAATTAATTTAGCTGCTAAAAGTGTAAAAGAGTCAAAAGATATATTCATTGAAATATCAGAAAAAATGGATACAGCTTCTAATTTAATGGAAAAAATAAATATAGCAGCTCAGGAACAGGAAAAAGGTATAGAGCAGATTAATACAGCTATTAATAACATGGATGCTTCATTACAAAAAAATGCTTCTTTAGTGTCAGAAGCTACATCAGCATCTGAATCATTATTAAATGAAGCCAATGAGTTGATTAAATCTATAGAGTATTTTCAATTGAAAAATTAATTTTTATAATTTATTTTTTCTTATTATACTTTTTGTTTAGAACTCTTGATGCACAATCTAAACTGTAGTCAGCAAAATCCTGCTTATCTTTCATGTAATAAGCAAGACCTCCAACCATAGCAGCATTGTCTGTTGTATATTTTAATGCAGGTAAATAGCATTCAAAATCTTTAGAATTTCCAAATCTTTCACGCAAATAACTATTGCATGCCACTCCTCCTGAAAGTGTAACTCTTTTAATTCCTGTTTTCTCAACATATTTTAAAGTCTTTATATATAATGGTTCTATAGCACTTATTTGAAATGCTGCTGCTATATTTTCATTTGTAGCTTCGTATCCATTTTTTAAATACTTTTTTGTTGAATATACGCATGCAGTTTTAAGTCCGCTATATGAAAAATTAAATTCATCCATCCCATTTAAAAGCACTATAGGATACTTTATAGCGTCTTTATCACCATCTTTTGCCATTTTATCTATTATAGGTCCGCCAGGATATCCTAAATTTAAAAACTTAGCCACCTTATCATAAGCCTCGCCCACAGCATCATCTAATGTAGTACCTACAACTTTGTATTCCCCATGATCATAAACTTCAGTTATTATAGTATGGCCTCCTGATACAACCAATGCTATATATGGAAATTCTATTTTATTTGTAAGATGAGGTGAATATATATGCGCCGCTATATGATCTAATGCTATTAAAGGTTTATTTAATGAAAATGCCAAAGATTTTGCAGCACATACGCCTACAAGTAATGAACCTAAAAGTCCAGGCCTATTAGTTACAGCAAATAAATCTATATCATCCAAAGTAAGATTAGAATCATTTAATGCTTTATCTATTACAAAAATAATAGCCTCTAAATGTTTTCTTGCTGCTATTTCCGGAACAACTCCTTGAAAATCTTTATGAGCATCTATTGATGAGCTTAATACAGATGATAAAACATTATCTCCATTTTCTACTATTGCCGCTGATGTATCATCGCATGAAGTATCTATAGCTAATATTTTCATTATTTTCTCCAGTTATAATTATTGTATTAAATAAACATTAAAATTATTACAAAAATGTTTATACAAATATATATTTTTTTAAGATATTTGTAAATAGTTTAAAGAGAGATTAAATAATATATGCAGGATAATAATAAGATATTTGACTATATTAGTGAAAACGATAATATAAAGAGAATAAAAATATCCCACTCTATAAGAGGCGTATCTCAAAATTTTGGAGAACTTCCAGAAATGGATTTAGAAATAGACCTTGATAAAGAATATAAAGACTATAAAAATGAAAAAGACAATGAATTAGATAATGTTATAAAAAAATTGAATAATATATTATTATCAAAATTAAAAGAAAAAAATATTACCGCAAAAGACAATATAGTATTATATGCAATAGCACCAAACAGCATATTAGTATCCATTGCTTATATATTAGAAAAACATCAGTACCATTTCAATTTTCTTCCTAAACCTAAAGATTCTGTATCTTGGGGATTCAAAGATATTGAAATAGATGAGCCTGAATTAAAAAGTTTTATAGATAGTAAATCAAATGTTTTAAGAATAGATAATATAGATCATCCAATAGGAATAATACTTTCCGGAAAATCAAATATAGATAATATAGATCAAGTTTATAAAGATGATAAAAATTTAATAATAAATAAAGGATTCGATTATTCCTACAGCAATATAATAACTATAACTCATCAATTAATATTAGAAGAACATTCTCATAAAAGTTTGCTTAATAAACACTGCTATTATTTATTCACAAAAAAATAGATGAAATATTTGAAGATATTTTAAAATACAAAAACTTAAAAGAAGTTCATATACTAAGTTCAATACCATCAAATGGGCTTTTATATCTTGGAAAGAAAATGGCAAGCTATGAATATGATCATTTAAATTTTTATATTTATAATTACAGTAAAGATAATGACAGATATGAACTTGGTACTATATTAAATACCAATTTATTAGAAGGATGTTAATAACAGGCTCAAATATACAGCCTGTTATTATCATTTATTTAATTTATTATTTGCTTTTTAATTCTTCTAAATATCCGGAAGATTCTAGTTTTTGTTTAAACTCTTCTTCAGAAAGAATATTATTAATACCTATAACTTTTATTCCTTTCTTTTCTGCATATTTAAAATTGTCAACAAAAGTCATAGGACAAAAAATTAAATCATAATCTTCTGTTTCACCTATACTTAAATCGGAATGATCTATTTTTAAATTTTCTATTCCTAATTTTATCAAAGACATTTGAGCCTTTTCTTTCATCATTAAACTAGTGCCTGTTCCATTAGCACAAACAATTAATACTTTCAACATTATTATTACTCCAATTTAATTATTATTTATTCATCAATTCATGAACATGTTTTACTATATCAAAACCAGCATTCAAAGCCTTAGCTATTGAACCGCCTGATTTATATAATATATCGCCAGCAATATAAAGATTTTCAACAGAGCTTTCATGATTATCTTTTACTATAGGAACACCATGCTCATCAAGATTTATATCGCATCTTTTTAGAAAATCAACAGGGGCAACTCCTCCTAAAGCATATATTACTCTATCATAAGTATCTTCTGTACCGTCTGTATAATGTACTAATACTTTTCCTCCTTTATCTTCTATAGATGTAATATCAATACCTAATTTAGCTTTTACTTTTCCGCTTGCAATATCTTCTTTTATAGTCTCAAGATTTTTTTCATTAGGTCTTGTAAACTCAGATTTTCTATAATTAATAGTTACATCATTGTCTTTTCCTAGCAAGTAAGCATATTCAACAGCAGAGTTTCCTCCTCCTACAACCAAAACCTTCTCATTCTCTTTACATTTATAAATATTAAAATTTACAACATTATTCAAACTTGCAGGTATAGCATAATCAGGTTTATTAGGTCTTCCCATTTTACCTATAGAAGCCACTACATATTTAGAAATATATGTTTTATTGTCTGCTGTATTTACTTCCAAATATTCACCATTCTTTTTAATAGATTCTACTTCTGTATTGAACATAGCTTCTATATAGTTTCCGAATAAACATTGACTGAATAAATCTAAAACATCGCCTTTAGTAGCTGTTTCAAATTTAATATTTCCTCTTAAGTCTAAGCTTTCTCCTTTATAATCTTTATCTACTCTTTTATCATCTTTATAAAATTTTCTTATAGTAGTAGAGTGATTATCTCCTTTTTCTATTAAAAGAACTTTTTTCATTTCTAATATAGCAGCCTCAACAGCAGATGCAATGCCTCCTGGACCTCCGCCTACTATAATTAAATCATATTTATTATCCATAATTTTTCCTCCCTTTTTATAAAGTATACAATTATATTGTATAAAAAATCAATAATATTGTAAGAAAAATACTATATTAAAAAATTGAAAATTATAAATTAAACATCTAAATTCTTAACATATCTAGCATTAGATTCAATAAAATCACGTCTAGGCTTAACTTCATCACCCATAAGCATAGAAAATAATTGATCTGCTTTTTCTGCATCTTCTGTTAATACTTGATACATAAGTCTGGTTTCCGGATTCATAGTAGTTTCCCATAATTGATCTGCATTCATTTCACCAAGACCTTTATATCTTTGTATATCGTATTTTCTATCTTTATTTTCTGCTAGTATTTTATCTCTTTGTTCATCAGTATATGCATACACAAAGTTTTTCTTATCAAAACTTATCTTATATAGAGGCGGAACAGCTATAAATATATGTCCCAAATCTATTAAAGGACGCATATATCTAAAGAAGAATGTCAAAAGCAAAGTTCTTATATGAGATCCGTCAATATCAGCATCAGCCATTATTATGACTCTTCCGTATCTTATTTTAGATATATCAAATGAAGCTCCTACTCCGCATCCTAATGCTGCAATAATAGGCTTTAAACTTTCATTATCTATAATTTTATCAAGTCTAGCCTTTTCAACATTCAAAACCTTACCTCTAAGCGGTAAAATAGCTTGGAAATGTCTGTCTCTTCCGCCTTTAGCAGTACCGCCTGCAGAGTCTCCCTCTACAAGATATACTTCGCATTTATCAACTTCCTGCTCTGAACAGTCAGCTAATTTTCCAGGTAAAGAATCGCTTTCCAAAGCATTTTTTCTTCTGGCTAAATCTCTAGCCTTTCTAGCAGCTTCTCTAGCCTGTGCCGCAGATATTATTTTTTCTAATATAGCTTTTATAACCTTAGGGTTTTGTGAGAAATAATCATTTAATCCTTCTACTACTAACTTTTCTGTAACAGCACGAACTTCTGTATTACCTAATTTAGTTTTTGTCTGTCCTTCAAATTGAGGATTAGGAATTTTTACGGATACTACAGCAACTAAACCTTCTCTTGTATCTTCACCCATAAATGTTATTTTATTTTTTTTATCTAATTCAAGTTTTTTAGCAAAATCAGTATAAACTCTAGTTAAAGCAGTTCTAAATCCTACTAAATGAGTACCGCCTTCTGTTGTATTAATGTTATTACAATATGTGAATATATTTTCATTATAAGCATCAACATACTGCATAGCCACTTCTACATCTGTTTTATCTTCATTTTTATGTAGGTATATAGGCTTATCATGCAATGCTTTTTTATTTTCATTGAGGTGAGTAATAAACATTTCAATACCGCCCTCATAATAAAATTCATTGCTTACAACTTCTGATTCTCTTTCATCTATAAGAGTAATTCTTATACCTCTATTTAAGAAAGCTAATTCTCTAAGCCTGTTAGCTAATATTTTATAATCATATACTGTTGTTTCAAATATTTCATCATCTGCTTTAAATGTTACTGTAGTTCCTGTTTTTTTGCTTGTTCCTACTTCTTTTACAGGCTCTTCTGGAACTCCTCTATGATAAATTTGTCTGTATAATTTACCATCTTTATTAACTTCAGCTATCAATTCTGTACTTAAAGCATTAACTACTGATACACCAACACCATGCAAACCGCCTGATACTTTATATGTTTCATTATCGAATTTACCGCCGGCATGCAGTTTAGTCATAACAACTTCCAAAGCTGATATTTTCAACTTCGGGTGCATATCAACCGGTATTCCTCTTCCGTCATCTTCTACTTGTATTATATTTCCTTTTTTTATAGTAACAGTTATATTCTTACAATATCCTGCCATAGCTTCGTCTATACTATTATCTACAACCTCATACACTAAGTGATGCAAACCTTGAGCACCTGTAGAACCGATGTACATACCCGGACGCTTTCTAACAGGGTCTAATCCTTCTAAAACTTGAATATTCTTCGAGCTATATGTTTTTTCTGCAGCAGCCATATTTGTAATTTTCCTCTTAAATTTTAATGTATTTATTATACAATGAATAAAGCAATATTACAAATTTAAATTACAGTATTTTTTTATTAAAATGTTAGTATATTCTAATTTTTTAATAAAAAGCGATATTTCTTGTGTTAAATGTATTATAAAATACATATTATTTTCACATTTTATTTAGAAAACAATATATTAAAAATATCCTTAATATATTATCAGATAATATTTATTACACAATATTATTATATTATAAATTTTCAACAGCTACTTTTATACAATTGTCTTCTTTTTTCTCAAATATCTCATAACCTTTTAATATATCATCCAATCTTACCCTATGAGTAATAAGCAAATCTGTATTTATTTTACCTTCAGATATTAACTTCAAAATTCTATCACTATGAACAGCATCTACTCCGCCTGTTTTGAATATTAAATTTTTTCCATACATTATATTTAAAGGAAGTGATTGAGGCTTTTCATACATAGCAACCAATGCTACTACAGAATTAGGCCTTGCTATCTTCCATGCTAATTCAAATGTATTTTCTCCTCCTGCTGCTTCTATAGTGCCGTCAGAAAGTCTGCCATTATTTATATCTCTTATATATTCTTCTATATTACTAACTTTATTAGGATTTATAAAAAAGTCCGCTAATTTATTTTCTTTTGCAATATTTAATCTATCCTCATTTATATCAATAGCTATTATTTTTTTAGCTCCAAAAACTCTTGCACTCATCATAGCACAAAGCCCCACAGATCCTGAACCTATAACTGTAACAATATCATTATTTTTTATTTCGCAAAGCTCAGCACCGAAATATCCGCTTGCTAAAATATCACCCACAAATAATGCATTATCATAAGTTACATTTTCCGGAAGTATATTCAATGACATATCAGCATAAGGTACTCTTACATACTCAGCCTGACATCCATTAATACGGCATCCTATTTCCCATCCGCCTTTTTCACAATTATTAATAAATCCATTTTTGCAATAATAGCATTCTCCGCAGAAAGTGATGCAGTTTCCTGATACTCTATCGCCTTTCTTTAATTTCTTAACTTCGCTTCCTATTTCTGCAATCTCTCCTATAAATTCATGTCCAAGTACAATATTTTCTTTTGCTCTTGGTACTGCTCCGTTTATTATATGAAAATCGCTTGTACATATACTAGATAATGTAACTTTTACTATTGCATCTTTACTATCTGTTATTTTTGGATTTTCTATTTCTTTTAATTCTATTTTTTTATTTCCTAAATATACTAAACCTTTCATTTTTATTCCTAATTTTATAATTTTGATGTTTTAATAATTTAATGATATACTCTTATAAAAGTTTTACAAGGATTTTTTATGCAGAATATAATGCCTCCAATATGGTTTGTAAACAGCAGTTCCTATAATAAAATATTCAGCAATTATTTTAATAAACTTTCAAGTAATGACAAAGAAGAATATAAAAAACTTTTTGAAGAGCCTATAATATTTAAAGGTTTTTATGATAGTAATTTAATAACTAATAATATATTTTTAAATAACAAAAAACAAAAATATTCTTTGGATAAACTTCAAAAAGATTTTAATAAAGGTAAAAAAATAGACTTTTTATTTTTCTACGGGCATACTTCTGATAAAAAAGAAATTACTAAATCATCATTAAGTCAATGGTATATTAAAGATTTTAAAGAGAATGATTTAACATTTAATTGTATGGAAAAGTATATGATGTATAACAAGGCATTATTATTTGATGATAAAGATATAGCTCAGGAAATTTTAAAGAATAATCAGCCGAAAGCTATAAAAGAACTTGGAAGAAAAGTTAAAAATTTCAATGATGGGATATGGGATAAAATGAAATATAAAATAGTATTTAAAGGCAATTATTATAAATTCTCACAAAACATAGAATTAAGAACTTTTTTATTAAACACAAAAAATAAAGTATTAGCTGAGGCTAGCCCTTATGATAAAGTATGGGGAATAAAGATGAAATATGATGATGAAAATATAGAAAATCCATTCTGCTGGAAAGGAGAAAATTTATTAGGTTTCGCTTTAATGGAAGCAAGAGATGAAATAAAAAGAGTATATAAAAATTATGATATAATAGATTGGCAGATTTTTTATACTAAATATAATTTGAATTGATTTAATCTTTAAGATAAAACAGGAGCAGATATCAAATGAATTTAGAAAATAAATTAAAATCCTCAATACTTGGACTTGCTGTTGGTGATGCTGTAGGCGTGCCTTATGAGTTTATACCAAGAACAAAAATGAAATCAAAACCAGCTCATAATATGATAGGAAACGGCACTCACAATAAAGATGCTGGAACATGGTCCGATGATACTAGTTTAACATTATGTCTCCTTGACAGCATTCATAATAAAAATATAGATTACAATAATATTATGGATAAATTTGTATTATGGTATGATAAAGGATTTTATACTGCAGACGGAATTACATTTGATATAGGAATAACAACAAGTGATGCTGTAAATAATTATAAAAATGGCAAATCTCCTTTAAAATCAGGATTAACAGATGAATACAGCAACGGTAATGGTTCTCTTATGAGAATATTGCCTATGGCATTTTATATAAAAAAATATTTCAATAGCCAATTATTTGAAAATAATGAAATTATAAATATCATATACAATGTTTCTTCATTGACTCATGGACATAAAAGAAGTTTAATAGCATGTGTTATATATACCGCAATAGCTTTAAATTTAATAAATAATATGAATATTGAAGAAGCTATTAATAAAGCAGTAAAAGATTCTTATAATTATTATAAAAATGAAAAAGAAATTAATCATTACAGCAGAATATTTGACCCAGATTTTCAAAACACAAATGAAGAAAAAATAGAAAGCGGAGGATATGTTGTGCATACATTAGAAGCTTCTATATGGGTATTATTAAATACTTCAAATTATAAAGATGCTGTATTAAAAGCTGTAAATTTAGGTTATGATACTGATACAACTGCTGCTGTTGTCGGAGGACTTGCAGGATTATATTATGGTATAGATAGTATTCCAAATGAATGGATAAATACTCTAATTAATAAAGAGCTTATAATTTCAATTTGCAATAATTTTTTGAATTAATTAGTATGAGAATTGTATGACAAAAAATAATTTTTCTATTTTGTATAAGTTTCTAATAATTATAATTGGAACTTTCGCTGTATTTCTTGGACTTTTTTACAATAATAATAATTTTCAATTTGATATAGAAACTTTGTATTACTTTACCTATCAAAGCAATATACTTGTAATAATTTATTTTTTAATAGATATAATTAATATCATAAAGAATAAAAAAACATTTTATCCAAGATTTAAGGGTGCTGTTACAATGTCAATAACTGTTACATTTTTGGTATATCATTTCCTATTAAGCCCTACATCAGGAGATTTAAATGGATTAGATTATGTAAGAAATTTAATGGTTCATTATATAGCACCTATTATGACGATTTTAGACTATATTATATTTGACATTAAGGGAATTTATAAAATAATAGATCCTCTTCTTTGGCTTTTGATACCGATTATATATTTTGCTTTTATATTAATAAAGGCAAAAATAGGAAAACCTTTTTCAGATGGAAGTTATTATCCTTATTTTTTTGTAGATATAGATAAATACGGATTAAAAATTGTAATTAGAAATGTATTTTTCATTACATTATTTTTTACAGTATTAGGATATATAGAATATTTTATAGATAAATTACTAATAAAATTAGGAAAAAATAAAACATAAAAATTATTATTTTAATACTACAAGTTTAAAAATTTAAATTAAAAAATCTAGTATGTATTAATAACATACTAGATTTAAAATAAAAATAATTTGTAAATGACGTTAATTTTAATTTAAGATTTCAATTTAAAATAATCTATAGCTTTAATTAATTCCTTAGATTCATTTAATAAAGACTCAGATGCAGAAGTCGCTTCTGTAACTAATGTTGCATTCTTCTGTAATGAAGCATCCATATTGCTTATAGCCACATTAACTTGTTCTATACCTTTTTCATGCTGCTGAGATGCCACATTTATTTTATCCATTATACTTGATACTATCCATTTTTTCAGAGATTTCAATAAATATATCCTTGGATTCCTGTACACTTTTAGCAGCTAAATGTATTTTTTCATTACTATCTGTTATTAATGATGTAATACTTTTAACAGATTCCTGAGTATTCTGTGCTAAGTTTCTTACCTCAGAAGCAACAACAGCAAATCCCCTTCCTTGTTCTCCTGCACGTGCCGCCTCAACAGAAGCATTCAAAGCAAGTATATTAGTTTGAAAAGCAATGTCTTCTATAAGTTTTGTAATATCCATTATCTTTTTACTCGACTCATAAACATCATTCATCTTATTAACACTATCTTCAACAATAGTACCAGCTTTATCTAAATACGATTTAGCATCAGAAACCATAGAAGTGCTTTGAGAAACTCCGTCTGCAGATTCTTTTATAGCACTAGCCATTTCATTCATAGAAGCAGCTGTTTCCTCTAAACTTGATGCCTGGGACTCTGTTCTGACTGATAAATCATTATTGCCTAATAAAACTTCATTTGCAGCATTAGATACCATTTCAGCTGAATTTCTTACTGTATTAATAATATTATTAAAATTATTCATAGCTCTTCCCCATCCGCGTGCAATGTCTCCCCATTCATCTTTTCTATTTCTGAATCCTTTAGGTATCTCTATAGTTAAATCTCCATCTGCCATACCTAATATATCTTTAGAAAGCAATATTATTATTTTTGATACTCTATTTCTAATAATAATAGGAGTCATTATAGAAGCTACAATCAATATTATAATTAACACGGTAATTACAATGTTTCTTAATATATAGCTATCTTTAAATAGTATATCATTAGGAACCAATATTTTTAAAATCCAGTATTTTCCTTTCATTACTTCTATAGGAGCAAATATATATGTTACATTTTTTTTCAATTCCTGACTATATGCCTGAAGCATTGCATTATTTCCTGATTTAAGACTATCTAAGATATTATAATCTTTATAATAAGGATAAACATCATAAACATTCTTAAATATATTAGATTCATTTTGACCATCATAAATAGTAGCTCCTCCGTCATCATAAAGAGCAATCTCTGTACCTTCAAAAGGTTTAACATCTTTCAACAATACGCTTATAGAATCAACAAAAATATCTGCTAAAATAACACCTATAAATTTATTGTTATCATCCTTTATTGGAATACACCATGTGAATAGGATTGCCCCCTCAGTAACATCGGATTCATATATTCTTGTCATATAATTATCACCTGTTCTTTTAGGCTCAGTATAATAATCCAAATTATAACTATTATCAGGAAGATAAGAAACTCCATTCTTTGATACATA
>NZ_CALXRN010000141.1 GCF_944390595.1 uncultured Brachyspira sp.
CCTGCATACTTTAATTTAGCTGCTTCTTATGAATATTTAGCACGTTCAAAAGATACTCCTTATGATAAAGAAGCAGAATATTTAAATAAAGCTAAAGATGTACTTGCAAGAGCTGAAAAAACTTTCCATAGAGGAAAAGATATGGGCGATGCTGCCAGAGAACAAAATCAAACTTATCAGCAAATAAAACAGTTTACTGCAAGAATAGATGCCCAGCTTAAAACTACAAGACAGCAGACAGATAGTTTAAAAGAACAGGCTATGAAAGAAGATTCTTTTGAAAGTTATTCTTCTTATGCTAATTATGTATATCAAAACAGACAGGATATTGATGAAACTTTATGGGCTAAACTTGAAGCTAGAAAAAGAGCAAAAAGCAGAGATCAGTTAGTTAATGTTAATAAGGATATATCTATACTTTATGCTAATATAGGAGATACAGACAGTGCTATAAATACATTAAATGAAACTCTAAAAATGCAGGATCTCACAAAAGAAGAGAGAACAGGTTTAGAATTTGATTTAGCTAATATTTATCTAAACAATAAGATGTATGATGAAGCTGTATACACATATTCAAAATACACCAACGATTTAACGCAAGACGGTGCTTTTGCTTTATACGCCATAGGTCATATATATATAGAACAGAACAAAATTATAGAAGCGTTAAATATTTATAATGACTTTAAAAAGAGAATGTCTCCTTTAGCTGCCAATAATGAAGTTATAGCTAATCTAGACAAAGATGTTGAAAGCAGAAGACTTCAGATAATGCAGTATATAGGAACTACAGGCGGAGTGCAATAAATAACTAAAAATAAAAAAGGCTTACTAATTCTAGTTAGTAAGCCTTTTATTTTACTTAATTTGTAAATATTTGTACCCAATATAAACTATTATTATATTCAAATACTCCGACACCTATTTTACCAAATTTACCATTTAATATATTTGCTCTGTGTCCTGGAGAATTAAGCCAAGATTTCATTACATCATCTGCATCTACCTGTCCATTAGCAATATTTTCACCAGAAGTATTATATGTGATATTATATTCTTTTAAAACAGTTAAAAATTGGCTGCCATTTGGTCTAGTATGAGAAAATAATTTTATCAATTCTTCAGCTCTCTTTTGTGCTGCTTCAGTTAATGTAGGATCAAGAATCAAAGAAGAAGATGTACCATTATCTTTTCTTGCAATATTCGCAAGCTCAACAACTCTTTTTCTCTCTTTATCTGCATCTAATTTATCTCTTGTTATATCATTGTTTCTTGATGCTACATAAATCATAACCCAATATTTTCTGCCGTTATTTTCATAAACTCCTACAGCTGCATGAGTAAATGTTTTATTTAAAATAAGATCTTTACTGCTTTTTAAGATTCGATTGAATATATCATTTACACTCATATCGGCTATTATGGAATTTTCAGAATATGAAGAAAATTGTATATTATTATCCTTTAAAGCTGTAGATTTACTTACTCCTCCTGCTATTTCTCTTACTCTCTGATTTGCTGCATTTTTTAACTGTTCTTCTGTTTTATATTCTGCAAGACCTGACTTTTTTCTCTCTTCATTTATAAGCCTAAATACCTCATCAGCTTCACTATTATCTTGTGAAAAAACCGGATGAATAAAAATTGCTAAACAGAATAATATTAATGATATTGATTTGTACAGATTCATTTTTAATACCTCCATTAAGTAATGTAACATTTATATATTTAAAACTGTTTTATTAAGGCATAGTAAATAAAATTTATAATTTAACTAATATTATAATTATATACAAATATAAATTTTCAATTCATTTCAGCATTCCGTAAATAACCATATATGGTTTTATAATACATTTACATCGAAAGATTTTATTAAAGCAATAAAAATGACTAATTATAATATAGACTAAAATTATTTTTTAATATATTATATAGCATCGTATATATACAAAAAATTTCGGATTGGGAATTATGGAAAACGAAGAATACAAAATTTCATTTATAACTATTTTAATAATCTGCTCATACATAGCATGCCAAATGATATCAAATATAGCAAGCGTAAAAATAGCAAATGTACTTACTCTTGCAGTTGATGGAGGAACATTTTTATATCCATTGGCATTTACAATAAGGGATATGGCTCATAAAACTATAGGAAAGAAAAATACTCAAAAACTTATAATAGTTTCTGCTATAATAAATATTTTCTCTCCTATTTATTTTTATGTAATATCTCAAATACCTGCCGATGCAAGCTGGGAATTTAATGAGGCTTTTCAATTAACATTAAGTCCTGTTTTAAGAATAGCAATAGCTTCTATTGTAGGATCAACTTTATCAGAATTGGTTGACACAGAAATATATCATTTCTTTGTTACAAAAATAACAAAGAAGCATCAATGGCTTAGAGTATTAATAAGCAATGCATTCAGTATACCAGTAGATAATTTTGTTTTTGTTGCAATAGCATTCTGGGGAGCATTGCCTTTTGATGCTTTAGTTGGTATATTTATATTTAACTTTGTGGTAAAATATGCTGTTACTATTATAAGCGTACCTATGATTTATTTAGTAAAAGAGAAAAATTAATACTAAAAAAACAGTATTGACATAAAACGATATAATTGTTATCTTTTGACATTAATACAATAAAATAAATAAATTGAGAGTGAAAATAATATGAAGGCTAATATTAAATATTTATCATCGTATTTACCGGAAAATATAATAACAAATTACGATTTAGAAAAAACTTTGGACACAAATAATGATTGGATAGTAACCAGAACAGGTATAGAAGAGAGAAGAATTGCTGATAAAACAGAAAGTTCAGGAGACATGGCTATTAAAGCTGTTAATAAGTTAAAAGAGAAAGGAGCTTTTATAGATGATGCTGATGCTATAATAGTAGCAACTTCTACAAAATCATATACATTTCCTTCCACAGCAGGAGTTATTCAAAAATCATTTAATATAAAAAACTCATGCCTTGCATTTGATATATCTGCAGCATGTTCAGGATATATATATGCTTTAAATACTGCCGCATCATTGATAGAAAGTAAAGAATGCAAAAAGGTTTTAGTAGTAGCATCTGAAAAATGTTCTGATATAGTAAACTGGCAGGATAGAAGTACTGCAATACTTTTCGGAGACGGAGTGAGTGCTGCTTTATTAGAAGCCGAAGAAGGAGATAAAGGCATTATTTCCACTGACATAGGGGCTGAATCCAATGACGAAATACTTATAGTAAAAGGAGGCGGAAGTGCATCTCCTATAACTGAAGAAAATGTTGAAGATAAAACCAATACTATATATATGGCTGGTACAGAAGTATTTAAAAAGGCTGTAAAAACATTCGATGACACTATAAACAAAACAGTAAAAAATGCTAATTTGGAATTAAAAGATTTATCATTGGTAATAACACATCAGGCTAATACCAGAATAATGAATGCTGTTGCTAAAAATTTAGGATTAAGTGATGATAAGTTCTATGTTAATATACAGAAATACGGCAACACATCAGCAGCAAGCGTAGGTATAGCTTTTACAGAGGCATTTGAATCAGGAAATATAAAAAATGGAGACTATGTACTTCTAACTGCATTTGGTGCTGGTCTTACTTGGGGCTCTACTTTAATTAAATTTTAAAGGTTTTTATTATGACATTATATGAATATCTGTATTCAGGATTCGGCAAAGCAGAAGATTTGAATTGTGCTGAAAAAATGCTCTATGGTGCAAATGATATATATAATTTAGGCATCAATAGAGATGATTTAAAGTTAGCTGCCGGATTTGGCGGCGGAATGGCTGTAGGAATTACATGCGGTATATTAACAGGCGGTATAATGGCATTATCTAAAGCATTCATAAAAGAAAAAGGACATGAAGGAACGCTTTTAAAAGAGATAGAAGCAGAATTCATAAATACATTCTATGATAAAATGAATGCTATTGATTGTACAACTTTGGTAGAAAAATACAGAGATCCTGAAAACGGATGCCGTTATTTAATACTTGAAGCAGCTAAAATATTTGATTATTTAATGGAAAAATATAAAGATTATAGAATAAATTAAATAATTATTTGGAGAACAATTATGAAATCATACAGAAAAGTATTAGAGATTAATTATCCAAAAAGAAGAGGCTATATAAATATAACGCCGGAGGTTCAAAAATGCTTAGAGGAAAGCGGCATAAAGGAAGGATTGATTTTATGCAATGCCATGAATATCACAGCAAGCGTATTTATCAATGATGATGAAAACGGACTTCATAATGATTTTGAAGTTTGGCTTGAAAAACTTGCTCCTGAAAAACCTCATAGTCAGTATAAGCATAACGGGTATGAAGATAATGCTGATGCACATCTTAAAAGACAATTAATGGGAAGAGAAGTTGTTGTTGCTGTTACAGACGGCAAACTTGATTTCGGTACTTGGGAACAAATATTTTACGGAGAATATGACGGAAAGAGAGTAAAAAGGGTATTAATAAAAATAATAGGCGAATAATTTTTTCTTTATATATAAATTATGAATTAAAAACAATGGGATAATAAGCACATTACCCCATTGTTTTTTTATATTTATTTAATCAAACAAAAGATAAATATTTCTTGAATTGTACTGCGATTCTTCTGTATATATAGCCCAATCTGTAAGCCTTTCTATACTATGCATTCCCCTATCGCCTTCATGCATACCTAAATCTTTATAAGGCTCATTAATCAAAGTAGCATCAAAGTATCCGTCATTAGTAAAATCATGAACATCAAACCATAAATGCTCTAAATCGTTAGGGTTTTCTTCTGTCTCTCCATATCCTAATTTTACTAAGAAAGAAGTTTTTTCATCGCCTTTATTCTTATCCAATAATTCTAAGAAATATTCCAATTTCTCAAAAGCAGCCTCTCTCATAAGAGAAGTTTCAAAATAGCTCATCATAAACATAGGATTGTCTGTAAGCTCATTTTTATAATAATCAAGTGTATGATAATTTCCATCCTTATCTACAGCAACAAGAATTCCTGAAGGAGTATTATGCATTCCGTCATTTCTGTCTTTAGCACTTCCCGGAACATCATCTGCAATATTGAGTTTTTTCAAAGCCTCTTCCCAAGGAAGCCAGCATACATAAACATTATATGCAGGATTAAATTTAAATCCTGGTTCAGGCACTCCCCTTTCTATAAACATTTTAGCACATGTATTTAATAATTGTCCGTAAGCAGCATTTGAATCTTCAACTCCTACTATCTCTAATTCAATAGAGCCTACTCTGTAAAGTCCATGCGTATGGAACCAATATTCAACTTTATTAGGGTCTTTATCATCATCATAAACAGCATGTATAGTATAAAGATAATCCAAAGATGAAGGCAAAGCAAAAGTAGAAGTATATGATAGCCAATCTCCGGAATGTGCTGTATAGCATGACATATCCAAAAATATAGATGCTTCCGGAACTAAACTATCTAATAATTTTAATTGTCTTTGATAATCTGTAAGCTGAAAATTATCAAATGTTGTAGAAACATGTACAGCATATCTGCATCCGCATGCTTCATTATAATCTTCTTCTCTTACAGTATTCACAGAAAATATTTCAGGTACATTCTCAGTCACAGTAGAAGCATCCACTAATGCAATATAAAAACTTAATTCATCTTTATTTTCTTCTTCATTTTCATTATTTTCTTCGTTATTATGGCATTGACATCCGCCTTCGGAATGACTGCATCCTCCTCCGCATTCATGCTCTTCTTCATCCATAACCATAGGCAAATACTGAAGTTTTACAGCCGCTTCCCATTTAGATTTATCTCTTATAAAATTAGATTCTTCTATTTCCTCTAAATCAACTACCAAATATTCATCAGATTCAGACAGTATACCTCTAAGCTCATCTATAGTCATATTATGATCATACTCTTTGGTAAATATTGCCGCCATCCATGATTCTAATCTTTGTTCTCCGCTTGAAAATATATTATATAATTTTTCATTGTAATCCATTAGTATTTGCACCTCTGATATAAACTTTTTCCTATTATACATTAAATAACAATAATTTTATATAGCATTTTTTATATTTTTTAATGAATGTTAAAAATTATATAAATTAATTTTTTATGTTACCGCATGATGAATAAAATTTAAAAAATATATATTTTCTATACGATTCAATTTTTTATTATAGTTTAACGCAGTGCATTAATAAAAAAGCTAGGGCGGGTGTGCTTTTTATAAAAAAATTTTTAATACATATAAAGTCAATATTTAAAATAATATTAATAAATCTATAGGGCGGGGTATGTAAATTAAATAAAAATTCATTATAAGTCATTAAAAAACGTATCCAATATCTTTTTATGCTTCTTCCATTCAGGCATATAAAGACTTACAACATCATAAAACTTCCTACTATGATTTGCCTCCACAAGATG
>NZ_CALXRN010000142.1 GCF_944390595.1 uncultured Brachyspira sp.
TAGATTTACTTTTATACAATCAAGATGAGTTTATAAAAAGAGCTGAAGAAGTATTAAAAAAATATAATTATAAATTTATGTTATTTAGATTCAGACAATATTCAGAAATTATAAAGACATTTAATGATTAATTAAATAAAAATAGCAGTATTCAAATATATACCTAAACAAATATATTTTTCCATAGAAGTTTTTTATTGCAACTTTTTCCCTCGCATGCCTGCCAACACCTCCAAAGGCACGCTTCGCGAGGTATGTTTGGGACAAAGCACAAATTATAAAAATTAAAATACTAAAAAATAAATAGTATAAATATCTATTAATTTTGTTTTGAAATAACTAATTAAATTTCAAAAAATATTTATTTAATTCATTGTTTTTTATATTATTTATTATAAAATTCTTCTAATTTTTAAGGAGTGTAATTGAAATGAAAAAGAAAATAGATGTTTTAGATTATGCAAGTCATATACTTAAAGAAGTAAAAAAAGGTGTTCTAATAACAACTAAAGCCAATGAAAAAATAAATAGTATGTCGGTTTCTTGGGGCTGTTTGGGAATAGAATGGAATAGAAATGTATTTGTAATTTTTGTAAGAGAAAATAGATACACTAGAAGTATGCTGGATAAAAATCCTGAATTCACAGTAAATATTCCAATTAATAAAATAGATAGAAATATAATAAAAGTATGCGGAATGCAATCCGGATATAATATCGATAAAATAAAAGAGCTTAATTTAACATTAGAAGAACCTAATATGATTTCAGTTCCAGGAATAAAAGAACTTCCTTTAACTCTTGAATGCAAAATTCTTTATAAAAAGAAACAGGACTACAATGAACTTCCAGAAAATATAAAGAACACTTTTTATCCTCAAGATGTAGACAGCAGTTTTTACGGATCAAATAAAGATTGTCATATAGCTTATTATGCTGAAATAGTAGATTGTTATATAATAGAATAGTTTAATATAAAAAGAGACAGCATTTTTATATATTATGCCGTCTCTTTTATCATTTTATTAAATAAAAGTCAATTTTTTAAGCTTCTTTTTTTAATTTTGTTTGATAGAACCAATCAACAAATACAGCTATAGCATTATCGCCTGATACGTTAGCAGCTGTACCGAATGAGTCCTGAGTTAAATATAATGCTATCATCAAACCTTGTAATTCTTCCCCTGTTATTCCAATCATATAGAAGAAAGGCAAAGCACTCATTACAGCACCGCCAGGAGCACCAGGAGCAGCAACCATAGCAATACCTAACATAAGTATGAAAGGAAGTATTGAAGTATAAGTAGGATTTTGTCCTAAAATCAATATAACAGCTGTAGAACAGCAAGTTAATGTTATCATAGAACCAGCTAAGTGTATAGTAGCACAAAGAGGTATTACAAATTTTCTTATTTGTTCAGATACTCCGTTTCTTTCAGCAGCTATCAAACTTACAGGTATAGTTGCCGCACTGCTTTGAGTACCTACAGCAGTAAAGTATGGAGGAATCTGATTTTTAATAAGCATTATAGGAGATTTCTTTGCTATAACACCTGATATTATAAATAATGCAGTAATATAAAGTATATGAAGAGTTATAACAACAGCAAATACTTTACCAAATATTATAAGTATATGCTGTATGCTTCCTGCATAAGCTAAATTTGCAAATGTTCCTAAAATATGTAAAGGAAGTATTGGAATTATTATATTCTTTAATACTGCCTGTATAACTTCTTCTGCATCTCTTACTATAGAAAACAATTCTTCACCTTGTTTTTTTGGTCTTAACATTGTTATACCAATACCTAAAATAAATGCAAATACAACGGCAGATGTAACATCAAACAATGGTTTTAGAGGTATGGTGAAATAACTTTCTAAACCTGATTCTATTTTTACGCTGCTTAGAGCAGAAGCACCTAAAAGTGTTGGGAAAAGATTAGATGCTACTAAAAATGCTATACTTCCTGCTAATAATGTTGAACCATAAGATATTGCTACAGTAAGCCCTATTAATTTAGTAGCACCTTCTGTCAAGTTTGCAATACCGTAACCTATAAAAGCAACTATCATAAGAGGAATTATAAAATTTAAGAATAAGCTGAATATACTGCTTATAGTTACAAAAATCCTCACTATAGGACCAGGAAGAAACATACCTACTAATATACCTAAAATTATACCTATTATAATCCTAGGTAAAAGACCAATTTTTTTCATTTGTCTTCTCCATTTTTTTATATTTTCTATGTATAGTATTATATAAATTTTTACATGGTATTCAATATATAAATTATAATTTGTATAATTTTAATGTGTAAGATATAAACAGAAGCTATTAAATAACACATATTATACATACACTAAATAAACATATAAAATAAGTTTGACAAATTAATCTATTTTTGTATAATTTAAGCATAAAATAAAAATAGGAAACTAGCGAATGAGAATAGGTTATGGTTACGATTCGCATGTATTTGCAGAAAATCGTAAACTAATATTAGCAGGCATTGATATTCCTCATAAATTTGGATTAAAAGGACATTCTGACGCTGATGCTGTTACCCATGCTTTAATAGATTCTATACTTGGGGCTTTGGCCTTAGGTGATATAGGAAGTCATTTTCCAGATAATGATGATAAATATAAAGACATATCTTCAATAACACTTCTAGAGAAAACCATTTCTATAATGAAAGATAAAAATTACATAATTGGAAATACAGACATTACAATAATATTGGAAAAACCTAAATTGAGAAATTATATAGATTTAATGCGTGAAAACCTATCAAAAGTACTAGCGACAAATGTAGAAAATATATCAATAAAGGCTAAAACAAATGAAAAAATGGATGCTGTAGGAAGAGAAGAAGGTATAGCTGTTCATTGTGTGTCTTTATTAATAAAAAATAAAAGTGTTTAGGAAATAATAATATGGCTGCAACAAAAATTAATACAAAATATCTATTAGATCTTGTTTCAAGAAGTTTTGCTTTAACTATACCATTACTTGATAAAAATAAAAAAAATAAAGTTGAAGTTCAATACTTGCTTGCTAGAATAATTGATACTATAGAAGATTCTAGTCATAATATAGGAGATAAAGAAACTTTAATAACTGGTTTTATAAACATATTAAAAACAGAAAATACTGATAATCTTGAAAATTTTAAAAGAATAGTTATAGAACATACTATAAATGAAGATGATAAAGTATTAATAGATAATACAGAAGTTGTATTAAAAGCATTTTTTGCATTTAAACAGGATATAAAAAACATATCAATATCATACTTAAGAGAAATGGGATATGGAATGATATATTATCAAGATCATAATATATCAACATTTGAAGATTTAGATGATTATTGCTATTATGTTGCAGGAACTGTAGGAGTTTATTTGACAGAACTTACAAAGATATCTGATAATTTGGATTTGGATAAGGAAAAAGCAAAAAGTTTAGGAAGATTTTTGCAAAAAGTAAATATAATAAAAGATGCCAAACTAGATTATAAAGAAAAAAGAATATTTTGGCCTTTGACATTATTTGATAATGAGAATCCTGCTCCATATTTTGAAGACGGGGCATATATAGATAAATCTATGGAAGCACTTGGACAAATGATTGAATCTGCTATGAATGAATTTAGAACATCTATTGAATATATTATGACAATAGAAAAAAAAGCTATTGGATACAGACATTTCTGTTTAGTTGCTGTATTAATGGGATATGAAACTATTAAACTTATGAAAAATAACTATAATATATTTATGGGAGAACCTATAAAAATACCTAGAAAAAATACATTAGAAATAGTTACAAAAGCTAAAGCTGATTTTTATACTAATAAAAAATTAGAAGATTTATTAGAAAAAGCATTTGCAAAAGAAAATGATCAAAAAGAGGCAGAAACTGCAAATAAATAATAATAGTATTTACCTATAATCTATTATTCTAGTTTTATATTGATATAAATGTAAATATATATTAAAATTATGTAAACTAAACTTTGGAGTTATCATAAATGTTTGTTAAAAGATTCGGCATTATATTACTAATATTTGTTTTTAATGCAATTAATATATTCGCTCAAGATGAAGCTTCTCAATACATTAGAAATGAAGAAGAGGCAAAGGCAGCATACAGTTTAGCTCTATATTATAAAGAAAAAGCATTAGCATCAAAAACTATAACAGAAGAAACACTTAAAGATCTGGAAAGTGCAAAAGTCATACTGCAGGAAGTACTTAAATGTGTTCAAAATAAAGAAATATATATTACATTGGCAGAAACTCATGAAGCTTTAGGCGAATATTATGAAAGTTCAAGAATTTATGATAAATTAGTTTTGGATAATCCTGAAGATATTGAATTATTGATTAAAGCTGCAGAAAGAAATATATTTGTTATTAATGATATAAAAAAAGCCCAATATTATCTTCAAAGTGCTTATGAATTGGAGCCATACAACAATGATGCTTTAATTTTATTAGGTTTTACTTATTATCAAAATAGAGAACTTGAAAAAGCAGTATACTATTTTTCTAAAGTAAATGAAAATGGAAAATCAAGCAATAATTATATTCAATATTATAACTTTTATTATGGTATGAGTGAATTTTATCTAAGCAGATTTTCAAATGCAATTAATAGATTTAATAAACTTCAAAATGTACAATTATCACCTGCCGATAAATACAGTGCTGCTTATGGAATAGTAAAAAGTTATCAGGCTTTAGAAAAATATAATGAAGCATATTCAAATAGTATTATAGTTGATGATTCATTATTTTTAAGTGCATATTTAAGTTTTATGTCAGATAAATATAATAAGGAATTATTTTCTGAAATAGATACGCTTGATAATAACACTCCTAAAATACTATCTATAATACTTGAAGCTCAAAATAATGGATACAGCAATGCTTTAAATATGATAGAAACAGATCTAGACAGAAGAGAAATAGATTTAGATATTATACAGGCATATTATAAAATGATAAACAAAATAGGAAATGAAGATAATAAAATGAATGCTGAAATGGATATCATATCATTTTATTTAATGCTTAACAATATAGATGCTCTTCCTAGCCATATAGAAAAATTAATAAGTTATGATAATACTGGAAAATTTAATAACTTATATCTGCAGGCTGCTTTAGAGTTCAAAAATCAAAATAATTTTCAAGCATCAAAAGAAATGATAGATAAATATTTATCTTTAAAAAATAATAATATAAAAGAAAATGAACTAGTATCATTAGTATTAACAGCTGCAGAAATAGGAGAAAGCGATTTAGCTATAAATGCTATAGATCAATTCGAAAAAGAAAAATATTCATATAGTTATTTAAGAGCTTACAGTTACTTATTTGATAATGATATTAATAATGCTAATAAATATTTGCAGGAAGATTTAGAATATTTTAACAGCAACAAATCTAATACTAATGAATATAGATTAAATATACCTTATATAACTGCATTGGCTGTAAAGAATACAAACTCAGCCCTTTTATATGCTAATTATAAATATTCACAGGATGAAACTTCAGCACAAAATATGAATAGTTTAGCTTGGGCATTAGCATCTCTAGGAACAGATATAGATAAAGCTATAGAACTTTCAAAAAATGCAGTACAACTTGAACCTAAATCTCCTCATTATATAGATACATTAGGTTTTGCTTATTACAAAAAAGGCGATTATGATAATGCTTTGAAAACTTTATTAAAGGCAGTTTTATATATTGATGAGGATTCAAAAGCTGAAATATATCATCATATAGCAGATGCATATTACGCTAAGAATGATTATAAAAATGCTCTTAAATATTATAGAAAATCAATAAGTTCTATTAATAAGGAATTTGATTATGATGAACAAGGAGTAAAAGATAAAATAGAAAGTTTAACTGAAGATAAATAAATAGGGTTTTAAATTTATAAAATTATTAAGAGAGAGGTTAAAAACCATGAAATATTTTAAATATATTATATTAACTGTATTATTTACTCAATTAATATTTGCTCAAAATGAAAAAGATGTTATGAAAGAAGCTTTTGATAGGTTTTCAAAATCTCCATTTACAACAATATATTCATCCGGAGGGGCATTTTACAGCGGAGATGATTTGGATCAAATGCCTATGCTTGTTAATTATTACAAAAACAGTAATAATAAATACATGAATGCTGTAGATGGGCTTTTAGGAAATTTAATAATGGATGCTAAAGTAAATGATAATCAGCTTACTTTGAATTTACCTGAATTGGAAGCACCATTAAAAAGAAACTTTGATGAATTTTCATTAGATGCTCCTATTATGCGTTTTCCTAAAGTTTATGCTGATGTATTAGATTATAAATTTATAGATTTATCAAAAAAAATAGTGAGCAGTAATATTACATTAGGAAAAAATTGGCATACATTAAAAATAGGTTATACTGACAGAATTGATACTATAGTTTTTTCTGCCTCTAGTTATAGAGTAAGAACTTTCTCCACTGCTTTTATGGATAATGTTGTAAGTATTGAATTAGGTTCTTATACTACAGTTAATAATATACCTTATCCTCAAGAGTTTATAATGAAAAGCAAAATAGATAAAAGAGAGTTACGCTATAATATAACAAATGTTTCAGCAGGAGATAGTGCAAAACAAAGTGCAAAAAAATTGGGCTGGTAATGATAGATTATAATTCAATAATAGATTATATTTATAAAATTACAAATATTGAAATAACTGAAAATAATAAAGATAAACTAATAAAATATGCATCGCTTGTTATGGATTACAATAAAAATGTAAATATAACTGGTGCCAAAACAGAAGAAATTTTTTTTGCCGAACATATATCAGACTGTCTTTTAGCTTTAAATTTCTTTTATGATTATGATAATATAATAGATATAGGTTCCGGGGCTGGACTCCCGGCTATACCTTTATCTATTATTTACAGCAATAAAAAATTTACTTTATGCGAATCTAAAAACAAAAAAGCTGATTTCCTAAAAATTGCCAAAAAAGAATTAGATTTAAATAATATAGAAGTTAAATGTATTAATGCCTATGAAATAAAAGAAAAATATGATACTGTAACTTCAAGAGCTTTTTCTGATATTGCTGTATTGTTAAAAATATTTTCCAAAATAAAAACAAAAAATGGAAAATTAATAGCTTATAAAGGCAAAATGGAAAAAATAGAAGAAGAATTAAAAGAAGCAAATATTTCAAAAAATAAATATAATATAGAAATAAAAAAACTCGAATCAAAAGATAAAGAGCGTCATTTAGTTGTTATATCCAGTTTATAATGCATTATTTTGTTCTTTACTTTCTGTTTGATTATCGTCTTTAGTAGTAGCTGTTTTTAAATCTACACCTAGTATAAATAAGAATATAAATCCAATTATTACTATAGGAAGTATACCCATCATATGATATACAAGAGCATAAGGGAATGCTATATTCTTTTCTACACCTATAAGAGAAAGGCCAAATACAATAGCCCATTCAAAAGGTCCTATTCCAGAAGGTGCAGAAGGCACAGCAAATCCAAAACCGCCTACAGCAAACATAAATAATGCTATCATAACAGACGCTTTAATATTAAAAGCTGCCATTAAAAAACTTATGGTTAATATCTGTCCTATAAGATATAAAGCAGTGTATAAAAATATTAAAAATATATGCTTAGGATCATTTTTAAATCCTATTCCGTCTATAAAATTACATGAAAATTCAATTAATTTATCTCCGATATTTTTAGGCAGTATTCCAAAAATTTTATGAAAAACTTTATGAGCAAATTCCCTTTTCCATACTAAAAATATTAAAACTAAAATACCAACTATAGAAAAAATAAATAAAGCAAAAGCAGCATAAGTAACTTGTTTAGGCAAATTAGGTATAAATATAACAGAAAGTGTTAATATAACTCCTCCGGTTATAACATCGAAAAGTCTTTCAGTAACAACAGAAGCTATCAATGCAGATTTACTTACATCTTCTTTTACACCCAAAATATAAGCACGAGCAACCTCTCCAAGTTTAGCAGGCAAAATATTATTTCCCATATAGCCTATATATGTAGCCATAACTATAGTTCTTTTTTTTATAGGTTTTTTAAGAGGAATAAAACATTCCCATCTTAGTCCTCTTAAAGCTATTATCAAAACGCTTAATACTAGAGAAATCAAAAAATATACAACATCAATATTTTTTACTATTTCTATTGACTCTTTTATATTTATGCCTCTAAAAGCAAAATATAAACAAATAATACTTATTATAACACCTACAATTACTTGTAAAGCTGTTTTATGACTTTTCTTCATTACACAATTTACCCTATAAAATTTACCTTATAAAATTTTTCATAAGAGCAATAAAATTATCAAAAGTATCCAGCATATCTCTTGCTATATTTAAATTAAATTTTTGTAAATTCTGAACTTTACTAGCATTACTGATTTCAGTTTTACTTCCGCTAGCACAATCTTCAACAACATTTTTTACTATTGTTGTAAGGTCTATAACAGAATTATATACACTAAGAACAATTTTATTTCCTTCAGCATCTATCTTATTAACCATAGATTCTATTAAATCTCTGTTTGCATTAGCTTTATTTTTTGATATAATCCATCCTTTAAGACGTTTAAAATTCTCAGACTCAGGACTTAACATAGTATCAAATTTCTGTATACCTTCTATAACATCGCTCAAAGTATAAAAAGCATCTAATCCCATTGAATTTCTATCTTTATGTACAAACTCAGCACCTAAAAACATATCATTTAATGGAGCTTTATAATTCATATCAAACATTTCTATAATAAAAGTTTTAATATATTGCAAAGGTTCAACGCAAGTAAAAATAGGACAATCAAATTTTTCCAGCTGTTCATTTTTTTCTTCATTAACATTTTGAAGCTTTAATATTTCTACACCATTAAACATTTTATTACGCATACCGGCAATTTTACTGCTTTTTATTTCAGCAACAATACTGTCCATATCTTTTTTAAGATTATTAGTAAAATCTGTTATATAATTCACAAATATATTAACATTAGAAGGATTGATAGTACACTTATATGTAAAATCTTTAAGCAAATATATTATAATATCACTTAATACCCCTGGAGTTTGTAAATATTTTATTCTAGCTAAAAAAGCCTTAATATTTTTTTCAGGTATAGGAGGCATTCCTATGTACTGCTGAAAAATATTTAATGCTGATAATAATTCTTTTCTTATAGTAATAGAATTAACCGCATAATCCAACTTAACAATATCATCAAATATCTGTATATTAGAACTTGCTTTAAATTGAGGATTAGAACTATAAGCACCATCGACAAATGAAGGACAAAAAGCTCTAAGAAAAAGAAAGAAATCAAAATTTGATATCTGAGCAAAATCTTTAAGTAAATTAAAAGTCAAATTTATTTCTTTTCCGCTTTCCCCGCTTATATATTTCTTAAATTTTACAAAATTATTTTTAACTTCATTAAATACAGTATTTGGATTTTTGCCTGATTGTATCTGAGACATCATATAATCTCTATTTAAAGTAGCATACAGTTCTTTTATTTCATTATTAAAAGAAACTTCTATGAGATAATATGAAAACTGTTTTCCATCTTTTATTATAAATTCTTCTTTTAATGGAGAAACTAATGGACCTATAACTTTATACATCTCAAAAACAAATTTAGCACAAGCGGCTGTTAAAGATTTAGTCTTTAAATCTACAAAACCATATTTTTGTTTTGATATTCTATCCGAATATTCCTCCATACGCATCTTTTCTACTAATTCGGGTGTTCTTATGTTAAACAAATTGTATTTAATATAATCAAAAAAATTCACCGTTAAAATACCCCACATATATTTTTTAAAACATTGAATAATAATATACTAAATTAAATAATATTTAAAGATTATTTAAATAATTTTTTAATATTATGTAAACAAAAAATAATCATTCTCTAACAGAATCTAAAGCCTTTCTAGCTTCATTATAATTTTCATCTATTTCTAACGCTTTTTCAAAATTTTCAGCTGCTAATTTTTTATTTCCAGTAACAGCGTATATAGAGCCTATATTATAATATATCAATTTATCTTCGCTATCAACATCTCTAGCCTTTTCTAAATATCTTATGGCCATTTTATTACTATTTTTTTTCTTATAACAAGAAGCTATATTACATAAAACATAAGAATTATTGCCTTCATAATTAGCATTAACTTCATGGAAAAGCGAAAGTGCTTTATCATAATCTTCATTATGATGATATATACATCCTAATAAATTAATAATATCATTAGTTTGTTTGGCAGTATAAGCCAAATTAGCATATTCTAAAGATAAATTATATTCTTTCCAAATAAATGTTTGAAATGCCATATATGAACATCTTTTATAATCCTTAGATCTGATTTTTATATCTTTTGATTGTTCTAATGCCTTTTCTAAATATTCTCTTCTATTTTCTTTATCAAGAACGGCAGCATACTCATATACAAATGAATTAGCTTTTCCTATAGATATAAGTTTTCTAAAATAATTAAGAGCTTCAGAATACTGCCTCTTTCTCATAGAGATAAAACCCATCATATATAATGCTTCAGGATACTCAGAATCATTTTTAAGAACAAAATTATAGTAATTCTCAGCATCTTCAAATCTATTTTCTTTCATAGCAATTCTAGCTAATATTGATATAGTATAGGGATCATTCAGCTTTTCAGCTAAAATAGCATTATATCTATCTAAAAGCTTAGCATATTTACTATCCATAAAAACTCACCTAATTATTTTTTTATCTATATATTATATAATAATTTACAGAAATATGTAAAATATAATATTAATTTTCATAAAATTTTTTCATCATATCCTTTCTATAATCGGAATATACATCTTTTTCAATAGAATTTCTTAAATCTCTCATAAATCTTTGCATAAATCTTAAATTATGTATAGTCATAAGCGTTGAAAATAATATTTCATGCACTTTATCTAAATGATTAAGATATCCTCTTGAAAAATTTTTACAGGTATAACAATCACAACCTTCTTCTAATACAGTATCATCAGTTCTATATTTAGAATTTCTTATTCTAATAATACCATTCATAGTGAAAGCCTCTCCATTTCTAGCATTTCTTGTAGGCATAACACAGTCAAACATATCTATACCTTCCATAACAGCATTAAGTATATCTCTAGGTTCGCTTACTCCCATTAAATAACGAGGCTTATTTTTATTAGTATAAACCATAACTTTTGATAACACTTCATGCATCTTTTCAGGAGTTTCTCCTACCGAAAGTCCTCCTATAGAATAAAAAGGGAAATCCATATTTACTAAAGTTTCTGCACTTTCTTTTCTTAAATCATCAAACATTCCGCCTTGAATAATCCCTCCAAGATACTGATATTCACTGTTTGGAGTACTGTCATGATAATCTTTACACTCCTTAGCCCATTTATGAGTTCTAAGCATGGCCTCTTTAGCATAATCATAAGTTGCATCATGTTTTGAACACTCATCTAAACACATAATAAAATCAGCACCTATTATATGTTCAGCTTCCATTACACTTTTAGGAGTAAATAAATATTTATTTCCATCTATATGAGAACTAAATTCTACACCGGAATCATTAATTTTTCTTAATTTAGCAAGTGAAAATACTTGAAATCCTCCGGAATCAGTAAGCATAGCTCCATTCCAACCCATAAATTTTTTTACACCGCCGAATTTCTTTAATATCTCCAAACCTGGCCTTAAAACTAAATGATAAGTGTTAGCAAGTATTATTTTACTATCTGTTTCTTCTACCATAGCCGGTGTTAATGCTTTAACAGTAGCTTTAGTACCTACAGGCATAAAAACAGGTGTGTCTATCTCTACCCCATTTATCTCTATTTTTCCAAGTCTTGCTGAGGTTTGAGAACTTGTTTTCAATACATTAAAATTAAATGACATATAATACCTTTTATCAAATTATAATCTATTTTATATGAAAATAAATAAATATCAAATTTTTACAAAAATAAAAAAGGGCTATTAAAAGCCCTTAATTTAGATATATAAAATCAATTATTATTTAGTACCATCAGGAAGTTTAAATATATGTATAGCTGACATAAGCTCCTCAGACTGTGCAAATAATAATTCTGCTGAAGCTGTAGCCTCTTCTACTAAAGCAGCATTTTTTTGTGTAGTAGAATCCATCTCAGCAATAGCAATTTTAATTTCATTTATACCAGATTGCTGTTCTGTAGCTCCGTTGCTTATATTTATCATAATATTTGAAGCCTCATCTATTCTATTTTGTATTTCAACAAATATTTCTTGAGACTCTCTAGCAGTTCCAGTAGCTACATTAATTTTTTCATAAACATTTTCTATCAAATCAGTAATACTTTTTACAGAAGTTTGAGTAGTCTGAGCCAAATTTCTTACTTCACTTGCTACTACAGCAAAACCTTTTCCCTGCTCTCCTGCACGTGCAGCTTCTACTGAAGCATTGAGGGCAAGTATATTCGTCTGGAATGCTATATCCTCAATTATTTTAGTTATATCTTTAATTTTTGAACTAGCATCATGTACAGCTTCTATATTACCTGTAGTTTCTGCTATTATACTGCCGGCTTTTTCAACTGATGATTTAGAATCCAATATAATTTTACTTCCATTTATAGAATTATCTGCTGATTCTTTTATTGTAGAAGAAATCTCAGTCATAGAAGCAGAAGTTTGCTCTATACTTGCAGCCTGACTTTCTGTTCTATGTGCTAAATCTGTATTTTGTTCTGATAATTCCTTAGCAGCCATAGTAATATTATTAGCTGACTCTTCTACAACCATTATAGTTTCTACGAGTTTCTTTCTCATAGCTACAAATGCATTTGATAATTCTCCAAGCTCATCTTTACGATGTATTTTTTGTTTGGTAGTTCTCAAATCTCCTTCAGCTATTTCTTTAGCAACTCCAACCAATAAATGTAAAGGTCTTGTTATAGAACGTATAAATAGTGATATAAATATAGATATAACAACTATGGCAATTACAGAAATTATTATCATCATCATCATCAGTGCTCTATTAGCCTCATAAATTTCAGCCTCTGAAACAGAAATACCTAATACCCAAGGCTGAGATTTTAATGTCATAACAGATGATACTCTTTTTTCATTATTAAATACATAACTTAATATTCCCTGACCTATATTAAAGGCATCTTTAAATTGTTCCGGAGCTGTAACATTTATATTTTCAGTTCTGCTGTGTATCTTTATTATTAAATTTTTATCTACAGCATACATACTTCCTGTTTTTCCTATTACAAGAGGTTCTATATGATTTTTATTTAAAGTAGACCAATCTAATATTACATATAAATAACCTATAACAGTATTATTAACATCAACAACTTTTTCCATTAATATTAATGACCATCCTCCTGTAGTCAGAGAATGAGTAATATTATCTCCAAATACTCCTTTGCTGCTTCCGTTTATTTTACTTCTTAAATCCGGATGTATATCAAAAATATTTTGATTTACTAAGTCCACGTTATCAGAATCTATTAATACAACACCTGATGAATCAGACAATCCTATATTTATAGCATATTCATTTAATGACCTAAATTTTTTAAGATTATTTAATGCAACGATTCTTGTGTCCTCAGTTCTTAACTGCAAATATCTTACTAATTCTTCTGAGGTTCCATATATACCTGCTATGGCTAATTGATCGACAAACCATGTATCAATAAGTGAAGCATAACCCATAACAGTATTATTATATCCTGTATATGTAGCATTTTTTATACTATCTGATGCTTTAATTTCTGTTATAACTATTAAAATAATAATAAAGAATGCTACCATAGAAATAATAATTAAAGGCATCTTTATTCTTAAACTTTGAAATCTTTTCATAATACACAATTCTCCCTAATCGTTACACTATAATTATAATCTATTTTTTAAAAAAGTGTTGTATTTTTTAAACTTAATGTAAATTCGCACAATAAAATATATAAAAAATAATATTTGTTAATATTAAAGAGATATATAATATAACACTATATCTTCATATATATTATTTATATTAAGATACCCCTCTTTTACAATTCCTATTTTATTAAAACCTAATTTTTCATAAAGTTTATGAGCCGTATTATTAGATATTACAACAGCATTAAATTGCAATATTCTATACCCAAGTTTAGAACCTTGTTTCATAGAATCTTTAACCAGCATTTCACCAATGCCTTTACCTCTTGCTTTTTTTGAAACTGCATAGGAAGCATTACATATATGACCGCATCTGCCTATATTATTTGGATGCAAAATATAAACTCCATAGACTTCACCATCTTCTACAGCTATACCAGTAAAATCCTGCGACTTGAAATAAGAATCAGCGTTTTCTTTTGTGAGTTTTTCTATTTGCGGAAAATATATTCCTTCTTCTATTATATTATTCCATAATTCTAAGATTTGATCTAAATATTTAATATTATAAGCTGATATTTCCATTGATTTGTATATACCTAATTTTTTAAAATTATTATATATTATTTGTACAATAAATCAAACAATTTTTTAATAATTTGAATATAATTTAAGTAAATATTCGTACGGAAGCATATTATTTTTATCAGTATAAAAAAACTTTCCTATAGAAGCGACTTCAGAAGAATATATAGTTATTTTATCTAATATGCTGTTATCATTTGAACTATAAATTTTTATGTTATACCCTATACTTGAATTTTTAAATATAGATCTATTTAGTGATATACTGTTTAAACTTTTTATAATAAAAGATATATCATTTGTATTAGTTATTGAAATAGTTTTTTTATTATAATCAATTTCTATTTTTGAAACGTCTTTTGGATAAAGCTTTATACCATTTATTGGTGCTTTATACCATAAGACTAATACTATAATAACAAATAATGATATGAAGCTAATAATCTTTTTTTATTCATAAAATATATTATACAATAAAATCATCATTTATCAAATACAGATTGACAACAAATAAAAAACATTAATCAATAAAAATAAACACAAAATATATTAAAAAATTGTTTTAATAGACATCAATTTTTTTAATATTTATTAAAATATATTTGCTTTTAATATTATTTAGTTTATAATAGAAATCAATGTTTTAACAATTAAAAAACGGATATTTGTTATGTGCATTTTTTATAATTACAAATTATTTTCAATAACACTCTATAAAAATTACAAAATACCCGAGCAAAAATAATCATAAGTAGGCAGGCTGTCTATATAAAATCAAATATACCAATTCTTATATGGTTTCAGAAATATTAATTTTTTATAATTAAAAATTGATATTCCTAATTTATTATCAAATTAAATTTATTAAGAGGAATATAAAATATATGAAAGAAATAATATTAATTATTTTTTTGATATCATGTTTAAATAGCAAAACAGATTATAAGCTGCTAATAAATATACATAAAGAATTTCATAAATTTGAAAGTTTAATATCTAAAAATAAAAAATGCAAACAAAGCTTAAAACTAATCAAGAATATAATATACAATTTTAAGGTATCGGTAACTGCATTAAAAAATACTGCTGTATATTTTTTATATTTGCTTAAAATTATAATGTATAATCATATCATAAATAAATATCAAATTCTATATATGAAGAAAAAATACATTATGATTAATTATCTTCTCTGACAAAATTTTTTATTCATCTATTATAAGAAATAAAGACATTCTAAAAAATAATAAATACGGAGAAATAAATGAAAAACATAAAAATAGTATTTTTGATTTTTACAATATTTTTTATAAGCTGTGTAAAATCAAATACTGACAGCAAATCAGAAAATACAAATCCAATAAGAGTTGGAACACCTGCCAAGCATAAGTTTTTTAGCCAAATAGGAAGCAATGGGGAAATAGAAGGATACGATATAGATATATGGGAAGAAATTGGAAAACGTTTAAATAGACCTATAGAATGGACACAAATAGATCTTACAGGAGGTTTCGGAGAATTAGAGTTAGGGAAACTTGATACATTGACTCAGCAAATTAGTATAACGCCTGCAAGAATGCAAAAATATTATTTTGCTGAACCATATTTTTTAAGCCCTTACAAAATATATGTAGCTGAAACTAATGAATCAATAAATAAATTTGAGGATCTATTTGGCAAAGTGCTTGCTGTAACTATAGCAGAGGCAGCTGTAGAACATATAGAAGCATTAGATCCTCAGAAAAAAATAAAAATGGAAACATTCGTAGCAGAAGCCAGACCAGGCATACCTCTTTTAGTACAAAATGGAAAAATAGATGCATCAACAGAGGCTGTAATAATATTCGATGAAGTAAAAAAGTCTACTGGTGCTAAAGTAAAAATGGTTGGAGAACCTATATTTACTGAAGTAAATTCATTTCCATTTAAAAAAGATGAAAACGGCAAAAAACTATGTGATGAAGTAAGCAAAGTTATAGCTGAAATGAGAGAAGACGGCACATTAGATAAATTTGCAATAAAATGGTTCGGATACAATCCTATGGAAGGTTTAGATGTCAATTATGAATTAGAAAAATTATTAAAAACTTTCTAATAAATGTTCTTAAAGGAGAAAAAATGAAAAACATATTCAAATATTTATTTATTTTATGTATTATGAGCATAATTATATCATGCACAAAAAACAATGTTTCTAACGAGACTTCTGAAAATAATCAAAGTGTAATAAGAGTAGCAACACCAGGTACACATCCTCTTTTTACAAGAGTTAATGCTGATGGAAAATTTGAAGGATATGATATAGATGTTTGGGAAGAGATAGGAAAACGCTTAAACAAAAAAATAGAATGGCATCAGTTTGCATTAGAAGGATGCTTTGGTGCTTTGGATGCCGGCAAAGTTGATACAGCAACTCAGCAAATTAGCATCACTCCTGCTAGATTAGAAAAATATATTTTTTCTGAGCCTTATTTTTTAAGTCCTTTTAAATTATATGTTGTAGGAACTAATGACACAATAACAAAACTAGAAGATTTGTACGGAAAAAGATTAGCACTTGTAACAGGTTCTGCTACACATGAATATATAAAAGAATTAGACCCTGAAAACAAAATAGAAATCATATCATTAAGAGCAGACAGTACTGCTACTATTCCAAGCAATGTAGTTAATGGAAAAGCTGAAGCAGCTGTTACAGCCGTTACTGTATTTCCTGATTTAAAAGAAAGCTCAGGATTAGATATAAAAATGGTTGGAGATATATTATTTACTCAAGTTAATGGTTTTCCTTTTAGAAAAGATGAAGCTGGTAAAAAACTATGCAATGAAATAAGCAAAGTTGTAGTAGAAATGAGAGAAGACGGCACATTAGAAAAACTAGCTGTTAAATGGTTTGGATATAACCCTATGGAAGGTTTAGATGCTAAAACTGAATTAGATAAAATAATGGCTAAAATAAACACAAATAAATAATAACTTTTTAATTTGGGAGTGAAAAATGAAACATTTATTAAAAATATTAATCATAATGATATTAACATCGATATCATGTACAAACAGTAAAAACAATACTGAAAATACAATGGATGAAAATGTTATAAGAGTCGCCTCACCTGGAATGCATATAATGTTTAGTAAAGCAAATTCTGAAGGTAAGTTAGAAGGATATGATATAGATGTTTGGGAAGAAATAGGAAGACGTTTAGGTAAGAAAATAGAATGGACTCAAATTTCTATGGAGGGGGCTTTTGGCTCTTTAGAATCAGGAAAAGTTGATACTGTTACTCAGCAAATCAGCATTACGCCTTCAAGATTTGAAAAATATATATTTTCAGAACCTTATTTTTTAAGTCCGTATAAATTTTTTGTAGCTTCAACAAATGATAGTATTAATAAATTAGAAGACATGTATGGTAAAAAATTAGGATTTCATACTGGAAGTTATGCTCATGAATATATGAAAGCATTAGATCCTGAAGGTAAAATAGAAATAGTTTCATTTAGTCCTGATTCTGTTGCTACAGTACCTATTAATGTAGCTAATGGAAAAATAGATGCTGCTTTAGAGGCTGTAATAATATTCCCAAATCTAAAAGAAAGCACTGGATTGGATATAAAAATGGTTGGAGATGTAGTTTTTACAGAAGTTAATGCTTTTCCATTTAGAAAAGATGAAAAAGGAAAAAAATTATGCGATGAAGTAAGTAAAACTATAATAGAAATGAGAGAAGACGGTACATTAGAAAAACTAGCTATTAAATGGTTTGGATATAATCCTATGGAAGGCTTAGATGTCAATGCTGAATTAGAAAAATTATTATCAACTTTTTAATAAAAAATAAAAATTAATAAACATTACAAATATTTAAGGAAGTAAAAATGAATAAAATATCAAAAATTTTAATTACAGCTATAACTGTTATTTCAATAATATCATGCTCAAATAATAACAAAACTGACAACACTGCTATTTCAGAAAATACTTCTGGAGTAATTAGAGTTGCTACTCCGGGTAAACATCCTCTATTTAGTTATCCAAATAATGAAGGAAAACTAGAAGGATATGATATAGACATATGGGAAGAGATAGGAAGACGTTTAAACAAAAAAATAGAATGGACTCAAATTGCGCTGGATGGGGCTTTTGGTTCATTAGACACAGATAAAGTAGATAGTGTAACTCAGCAAATTAGTATAACGCCAGCTAGAATGGAAAAGTATTATTTTGCAGAACCATACTTTCTAAGCCCTTATAAATTATGTGTTGCAGGAACAAATAACTCAATCAATAGTTTAAAAGATATGGAAGGTAAAAAATTAGGAATCCCTTTAGGCGACTCTGCCCATGAATTCATAAAAGTTTTAGACCCGGATGGAAAAATAGAGGTTGTATCATATTCTTCAGAATCTAGTGCTACTAGTCCAAATAATGTAGCTTCTGGAAAAATAGATGCATATACAGAAGCTGTAATCATCTTCGATAAAAAGAAAGAAAGTTCTGGAAAAGATATAAAAATGGTTGGAGATGTAATATTTACAGAAGTTAATGCTTTTCCATTTAGAAAAGATGAAGCTGGTAAAAAATTATGCGATGAAGTCAGCAAAGTTATAGTAGAAATGAGAGAAGACGGCACATTAGAAAAACTAGCCGTTAAATGGTTTGGATACAATCCTATGGAAGGATTAGACGCTAAAACTGAATTAGAAAAATTTTTAAATACTTTATAAAAAATAAAAAAGGAGAAAAAAATGAAAAAGTTATTAAGTTCATTAATTATTGTTTGCATGATTATAGCTTCATGCTCAAACAACAATCAGGCAGCATCTGAAGGCAAAACTGCTGTTATTAGAGTTGCAACACCAGGTATGCATCCGTTATTCAGCAGAGCAAATGCTGAGGGACAATTAGAAGGATATGATATTGATGTTTGGGAAGAAATAGGAAGACGTTTAGGTAAAAAGATAGAATGGACTCAAGTTGCTATGGAAGGAGCTTTTGGTTCTTTAGAATCTGGAAAAGTTGATACTGTTACTCAGCAAATCAGTATTACACCTGTAAGATTAGAAAAATACATATTTTCTGAACCATATTTTTTAAGTCCGTATAGATTTTATGTTGCAGGTACTAATGATTCTATAACAAAACTTGAAGATTTATTCGGTAAAAAATTGGGACTTCAAACAGGTACTTCATCACATGAAAATATAAAAGCATTGGACCCTGAAAGTAAAATAGAAATAGTTTCATTCAGTCCTGATACTGTTGCTACAATACCTAATAATGTTGTTAATGGAAAAATATCTGCTTCTACTACTGCAGTTATAATATTCCCTAACTTACAAGAAAGCACAGGTTTAGATATCAAAATGGTTGGAGATGTAATATTTACAGAAGTTAATGCTTTTCCATTTAGAAAAGATGAAGCTGGTCAGAAATTACGAGATGAAGTCAGCAAAGTTATAATAGAAATGAGAGAAGACGGAACATTAGAAAAATTAGCTGTTAAATGGTTTGGATATAATCCTATGGAAGGCTTAGATGCTAATGAAGCTTTAGCTAAACTTATGGAACAATATGAACAGCAAGGTTTATTAAAAAAATAATTATATCATTATTTTTTAGGCATTATAAAAATGGTTAAATTACAAATTTAACCATTTTGCCGTTTTTTGCTAAGACTATATTACCTGTTATATGGATTTAGTTAAAGTTATTGAATACAAAATAATTAAGAGGTTAAATTAAATGGCAAATTTTAAGTTTGATTACTTTTTATCGGTTTTCCCTAAATTATTACAATATTTGCCCATTACTTGTCAAGTTGCTTTATTGGCTTTATTGTTTTCGCTTATATTGGGATTAATAATAGCATTGATGCTTCAATATAGAATTCCTGTATTGTTTCAGATAGCAAATGTTTATGTATCTTTTTTCAGAGCTACACCTTTTATTGCTCAATTATTTTTATTTTACTATGGATTTGCCCAATTCAGTAAATTAATAAGCAATATGTCGGCATTCAGTGCTTTGATTGTAGTTTTAAGTTTAAATTATGCTTCATTCATGTCTCAGGATATTAGGGCTGCAATAAATTCTGTAGATAAAGGACAGTTTGAAGCGGGACTTTCTATAGGTATGAGATCTCTTGATGTTCTAAAAAGAATAGTAATACCTCAGGCTGCAAGGGTTGCTGTTCCAGGACTCTCAAACAGCTTTATAAACATATTCAAATCAACATCTATGGGTTTTGTTATAGGATTAAAAGACATGATGGCCGGAGCAAGTATAGAAATAAGTGTAACATACAGATATATGGAAGCATATGCAGCAGCAGTTATTATATACTGGGCATTAATATCAATATTCACATACATACAAGGCATTTTAGAGAAAAAATTGAACAGAGCTTATTAAAAGGAGACTCACAATGATTGAAGTAAAAGATCTTAAAAAGAGCTTTGGTACTTTGGATATATTAAAAGGAATAAGTTTTAAAATACAATACGGAGAAGTATTAACTTTAATAGGACCTTCAGGTACAGGAAAATCAACGCTTCTTAGATGTATAAATTTTTTAGAAAAACCTAATAATGGCATAATAACCATAGGAGATTTAACACTTGATACACAAAAAGCAACTAGAAATGAAATATATGCTTTAAGAAAAAAAACTTCTATGGTATTTCAAAATTATAATCTATTTAAAAATAAAACGGCTTTAGAAAATATTATGGAACCTATGGTTACAGTGCAAAAAATGGATATAAAAAAAGCAAAAGAAGAGGCATTACATATTATAGAAACTGTAGGATTATTCAATAAAAAAGATGAATATCCGTCAAGACTTTCCGGAGGACAGCAGCAGAGAGTTGGTATAGGAAGAGCTATGGCAGTACATCCGGATGTTATTTTACTTGATGAACCTACTTCTTCTTTGGATCCTGAACTTGTAGGAGAAGTATTAAATGTAATTAAAGACCTTGCACAAAAACATACAACAATGCTTATAACAACACATGAAATGCAGTTTGCAAAAAATGTTTCAAATAAAGTAATATTCATGGCCGACGGATACATTGTAGAAGAAGGTACTCCTAATGATATATTCAATAATCCTCAAAATGAAAGGTTAAAAACATTTTTAAGAAAAATAAATGAAAGATAAGATATATAATTAAAATAAAAAGGAGCTAGATTTTAGCTCCTTTTTTATTATCATAAATACATTATTTTATTAGATGCAGAAATTCTTTTTCCTTTTTATTTACTTTTCCTACTATAGAAGCACAGTCTATGCCTTCTCTCCACAAATCTGCTAATATATTTTCAGCATTATTTTTATCCGCACAAATGAATAATCCTCCGGCTGTTTGAGGATCAAATGAAAGCATTTTTAAATTATAATCAACATCATCATCAACTAATATATTATCTCCAACATAACGCATATTAGTAAATGCAGCTCCCGGTATACATCCCATATCTAAAACTTCATAAGATTTATTAAACATAGGCAAAGCAGAAGAATTAATTTCTATACTTACATTGCTTGCTAAAGCCATTTTATAAGCATGTCCCATAAGTCCGAAACCTGTTATATCTGTGGCACATTTTACATTATATTTATTCATAACAGCACAGGCTTTTTTATTCAATGTTTTCATAGATTCAAAAACATCCTCTATATCGCTATCTTTTATAAGCCCCTGTCTCATAGCAGCCAAACAAGAACCTGTACCCAAAGGCTTAGTAAGTATTATAATGTCTCCATCTTTAGCAGCAGAATTAGTTGTTATTTTATTAGGATTAGCAAAACCAATAACAGCCATTCCATATTTAACTGTAGCATCTGTTATAGTATGTCCTCCTACTACTAAAACACCAGCCTCTGTAGCTTTATCCTGACCGCCTTTTAATATATTGGCAAGTATATTTAAAGAATCATCTTTAGGAAACATAGTAATATTCAAAGCTAATTTAGGTTCTCCTCCCATAGCATAAATATCACTTATAGAATTGCATGCAGCTATTTGCCCAAAACCATAAGGGTCTGCTATAACCGGAGGAAAATAATCAACAGTGAATATCAAAGCATTATCATCTGATATCCTATAAACACCTGCATCATCGCCTATATCAACATCTGACAATAAATTAGAATCGACTTTAGTCTGCATTATTGGAGCTAAAGTTTTTTCAAGTAAATCCGGCGGTATTTTAGCAGAGCATCCGCCCTCTAAAGCACATGATAATAATTCAATTTGTTCTTCCTTATTATTTGTAATTTTGTCCATAAAAAACACCTATAATTTATTTTGTAATTTAGAAATAATATATTAATAAATAAAAAATTCAAATACTTTATAAAAAAATACCCTAACTACAGTTATATATAGTTAGGATACAAAATATACATTAAATAATAAAATTATTCAGCAACTACACTGATAGCTTTCTTTCCAAATTTGTTAGTATGAAATTTTACATAACCAGAAGCAGTAGCAAATATAGTATGATCACGGCCTATATCTACATTTCTTCCAGCATGGAATTTAGTACCGCGTTGTCTTACTATGATATTACCAGCTATAACTTTTTGTCCGCCGTAAACTTTAACACCTAAACGTTTTGATTGACTATCGCGTCCATTCTTAGAACTTCCGCCGCCTTTTTTATGTGCCATTTTTATACTCCTCTTTATATTTTATAAAATCAGGATACTCTTTTATCAAAGATTTTATACCTATTAAATATCCATTACTAACTATTTTATATTCTTCTTTTTTTATGTTTTCAAGTTTATCAATATTAATAAGTTCAAAATTTAGAAAACCATCTTTTATATTGCAACTTAAAAACTTTTTTCCTACTATACTAACTAATGCTTTATACATAGCCTGTGACAAAGCACTTAAAGCTATACAAACCTCATACCCTTCACCAGATTTTTTTATTCCAGCATGTCCGCTAATTGTAATACATTCTATAATATGTTCGCTATTATAGATTATATTTACAAATGAAGACATTAAAGAGAAATATCTTCTATAGTGATTTTATGGTATTTATGTCTATGTCCTGTTTTTCTTCTATAGTCTTTTCTTCTTTTATGTTTTCCTATTACAACTTTATCGCCTTTCATCATTTCAACTATTTTAGAACTAACTTTAACTCCTGCAACATAAGGTGTTCCAACCATAACACTTTCATCATCTTTTTTAAGAAGAAGTGTTTTTATTTCTGGAGCTTCTTTTGCATCATCTCCTAAATATTCTACTAAAATATCCTGACCTTTTTCTACCTTATATTGTTTGCCTTTTACTTCTACTATTGCATACATGGTTGTTTATCTCCAATTTATATATATGTTTTTATATTTTATACTACACTATGAGTAATTAATACTACTATATTTAAACATTTTTGTCAAGTAAAAAAATAAAAAACTCTTATCTTAGTAATTAATAAATTCTTATATTTAATAATAGATTTTTATAAAAAAATATAATATAATATTAGCAAATAATTGAGGCTAATAAATGAAGAAAAAATTATTAGAAGAAATTGAAAAACTTCACAAAAATAATAACCATGAAAAAATTATACAAATTATATACTCTATAAATGAAAATGAAAGAGATTATCATATTATATCATTACTTGCAAGAGCATTAAATAATATTCATAACTATGATGAAGCATTGAATAATTTAATGTATATAAGAGAAGAAGCAATTGATGATCCTTTATGGTATTTTAGAACAGGATATGCATATTATTATAATGAAAATAAAGAAACAGCTAAACCATATTTAAAAAAAACTTTGGAATTATTAGAAAAACAAAATATTGAAAATAACGAATTATCTGAAGATGCTGAAAGATTATACAAATTATGTTTTGAGGATGAAGATAATAATATTCCATTTACAGAAAGAGTTGATATGTTCTGGAAATGGTTTGATGAGAATGAAAATGAAATATCTAAAATGATTGAAAATCAAGATAATGAGTTAATAAATTTTATACATAATGGTATAAAAATAATATCTGATAACATATCTTTTAATATTAACAAAAATTATGAATTTATATTTACTATTGACGGAAAAAACTATTTATTTTATTTAATACCAAGAATAATATCTGCAATGCCTGAAAAATTTTATGAGAAATGGACTTTTCTGCCATGTATTCCAAGCTCTAATGGTAATGATTTTTCTATTCAAATAAATAATAGTAATATAAATATAAGCGATATTCTAATAAAAATAGAATTTGATGAAGAAAATGATAAATTTGACTTAATATTTTATAATGATGAACTTAGAGGTTTGGATACAGAAGAAGCATACAATATATTTTTATTAATGATGGAAAATTCTATTGGAGAGGTATTATCAAAAGTATATATAAGATATGTTGATATTAGTGATAGAAAATTAAAAAACATGATACCTCTTACAGAATTAGAAAAATATATAAATAAAACATTAATTTTTTATAGAAAAGAATTAGTAACAGAACCAATAGATCAATATTTTTCATATACATTTGAACCAAAAGATATAGAACTTCCAAGATATGATATAATAACAGGAACCACATCATACTATGAAACTATTAATGATTATTATAATAGTATTGTAGATGATATAGTTGCTGTATCTCAATGCGGTGCCAGAACTATATTTTTAACTTATAGCTATGAAGATAATAATGATAATGAAATAAAAAGGGAAATACTTAACGAGAGATACGAAATTCAATATAGATTAGAAAAAGAGGTGCTTGTGGAAAAAGAAAGCGGGGAATGTATAGGTATTGTACTTGGAGGAGCTATGGGAATATATAATATTTACATAGATTTAATAGTGTATAATGAAAAAGAATTTATAAAAAGAGCAAAACTTCTCCTTGCTGAATATGATAGAAATTTCTATATATCAAAACTAAGAAAATATGCTGATGTAAGAAACATATTTGACTATTATACAGATGAAAAGATTTAATCTGATATTGAACTAGCCATTCTTTCATCAAATTTCTTTTTTATTCTATCAAATTTATCTCTGCTTCTATTTATTTTAGAATTCATTTTACTTATAGCTCTCTGATTAGCCATATATAAACTTAAAGATCTTCTAGCATAAGGTACCATTTCACGCTTTTTCTCTTCATCTAAATTAATAAGCTTAATTATTGTATTATAATAACCTTCATTAGCAGCAAGCATTCTATACTGCTTCATCTCCATACTGTTAATGGCTTTTTCACCATCTTCTATATTAACAGGAGATACAAAATTATATCCATCATCATAGGAAACATTCTCTAAAGCCGTTAATAAATTTTCAACGGTGTATATATAATCCTGACGCGAATTTTCTTCTCCCCTATTAAGAAACACAACAGGATCACTGTCCGAATTTTGCTTTACAATCCTAGATTTATCATCTATTGTATTAATATATGCTTCTTTAGGATTTAAAACAGATTCATCTTTATCAGTAAATACATCTACATTGCCTTCCGAAAGCACAACTATTGTAGAACCATCTTCTGCAAATGCAACCTCAAATTGAGTGCCTTTAACTACAGATGAAGTATTTGCTGTATGCACTTCTACTGAAGAACCTAAATCTTTAATAATATTAACCTTAATATATCCTTCAAGCAAAGATAAAGATATTCTAGTATCATCTTTATATAAAGGAGGATTAACTAATAATATAGTATTTTGAGGAACTGTAATATCCCCTATTTTCTCACCTCTCCTATTAAGACTAATCTCTACCTGACTATTGCTTGTTGTTCTTAATCTATATTCTTTATGTATTTCGCTTCCTCTAAAAGCTTTTAAAGATTTATTTATATCTGTTTTTTCTATGAAAGCTAATCCTGATATACCTGTAATCTTAAAAGATATATCTTGGGCAAATAAACTGCTAAATGATAAAGCAAGTATTATGAGTAAAAATGATATTCTATTTACCATAAAATACCTCCTTTGATAAATCATATAAATCTATCTGTATTAATTTTATATAGAGCAAATAAAAAAGTCAATACTTTTAAATTTATATGTAAATATCTATATTCGGTAAATAAGGATAAGAAAATAAAAGATTTAAATTAAAATCATTTAATTTTAACACAATATCATCTTCTTTACTGTCTTTCATATCATAACATAAACTTATAATATAAGAATCATCAAGTATAAATGAAGAAAAAAATAGATTATTTGATTTTCTTATAACACGTTCTATTAAATCAATTTCTATAGAATTTTTTATATCAAATATTGTTTTACCAAGCATTTTTATATACGCTTCTTTAAGAGTCCATATAGTAAAAAAATCTATTTCCAACTTTAAAGAACTTTCTAAATATTTATATTCACTTTCATAAAAATATTCTTTAGCAATGGATAAATAATCTCTATCTATTATCTTTTCTGCATCTATTCCAACATCAGCTTCATCGCTCATAATAACAGCAAATAAATCAGAAGAATGAGTACCGTTAAAATATAAATTATTATGATTTTTAAAATAAGGCTTACCTTTTTCCCTATCTATAATTAAATCACTTTTACCATAACGGTTTTCGGCCATATTAAGAATCATATCTTCTAATATTTTTCTAGATAATGCTCTATCATTATTTTCATTAAAAGTATATTCTAAATGCATCATAAATTATTTTTTAGCAATATTAAGTATTTTAGCCTTAAGTTCATTCTCTATATTTTTTAACTCAGCCTCAGCAGCTCTTCTCTTTTCTCTTCCTTCTGTTTGAATTCTAATAACTTCATCTAAAGTAGAAATAAGCTGTTCATTAGTATATTTTAATGTTTCAATGTCTACAATTCCTCTTTCAGACTCTTTAGCTGTTTCTATAGTAGAAGTTTTAAGCATATCGGCATTCTTTCTTAATAATTCGTTTGTAGTATCAGTAACAGCTCTTTGTGCTTTTGCTGCTTCAGTAGAATGATGAAGACCTATAGCAAGCACCATTTGATTTTTCCAAAGCGGTATTGTATTTGCTATAGTAGACTGTATTTTCTCTGTCATTATAACATTATTATTTTGAACTAAACGTATTTGAGGTATAGTCTGTACAGATATAGTTCTTGTAAGCTCCAAATCATGTATTCTCTTTTCAAATCTATTAGCTAAATCTTTTAAATCTTTTGCTAATTGTACATCCTGAGCAGAATTACTTGTCATAGCTTTAGCTTCCAATGCTGGTATTTCATTAGACATTAAAGCATTAAGTTTTTTCTTTCCTGCTTCTATATATATTTCTAATTCTTTTAAATATTCTAAATTATAATTATACATTTGATCTAATATACTAATATCTTTAAGCAAATTTCTCTGATGTCCTTCCAAAACCTTTACTATATTATCAATATTAGCTTCTACATTTGTATATTTAGTTTTTAATTTTGATATGTTATTTCCTGCTTTTTTAAATAAGCCAAATAATCCTTTTCCTTTAGTTTCATTTTCTATATTAAAACCTTTAAGCTCAGTTACTACATTAGTAATAGCTTCTCCAACCTCTCCTAAATCTTTATTCATAACATTGCTCAAAGTATTTTCAGAAAATTGAATCATTTTATTCTGTGCTGCTGCCCCATAAGACATTACAGAAACAGAATCTTTTAAATCTATAGAATTTGATAATTCATTTATTTTATTTAAATCTTCAGGTGAAAATTTTTCAGATACAGCATTTTGCAATGATACGCTTAAATTCTGAGGCTGTGCATTATACATTATCTGCTGATTATAGCTTTGTCCTACAATCTCAGGTGTCACTTCATTAGTATTATTATTTTCTAAATTATTATTCTCCATAAAAATTCCTCCTATTCTTTATTATAATCCGTCTTTTTCAAGCATATTTTTTAATACATCTATATCGCTGTTTATATCTATTAACTTATTTTGAGTCATCTCAACAAGCATATTTTCTAAAGCTTTATTAAGTTTTATTATAACATCTTCTATTTCTAAAGCTGTTTTTTCCATATTTTCATTCTTTACTGGAAAATTACAAAAATCTAAATAAGAATTTAACATCTTTATTGCTGTAGGAAGATGATACTCATTAATCTTTTCAAGCTTCTTCTCGCCTTCTTTATTAACTTTAGAATAACTAACCATTTCTTTTAATACTTTTATCATGTCTTTTAAAGCAGGCGTCAATTCTGCATCATCTATCTTCTGTGAAAAATCTGATATTTTTTCTATATTTTTTTCAGTTTCTAATATTACTAAACTATATTTATTAGAATAAGTTTCAGATTTCTGAGTATTAGAATTAATTGAAGAACAGTCATCTTCTCTTGGAAAATTCCTTTGAACATTCATTCTCAGTCTTTCAAAAATAAAATCATCTTCATCTTTTAACATTCATAAACACCCTTAGTTTTTTATGTACAATATTATAAATAAATTATCATATTATTGCAATATATTTTAATACATAACAATAATATAATTACACTTTTTAATTTATTATGATATAATAAAAAATGCAAAATATAAAAAATATTTTTTAGGGAGGACAATAAATGAACGAAGATATTCTATTTTCAAGAAGAAGTATTAGAAAATATATTAAAGGCAAAGAAGTTGAAGATGAAAAGGTTGAATATATTTTAAAAGCTGCAATGTATGCCCCTTCTGCCAACAATAAAAGAAATTGGGAATTTATAGTAGTAAAAAATAGAGATACATTAAATAAAATAATGGATGTTCATCCTTACGCTAAAATGCTTGAAACTGCATCTATGGCTGTAGTGGTATGCGGAGATTTATCTGATGAATCAGGAAAACTATATTGGCAGCAAAACTGTTCTGCAGCTTTAGAAAACATGATGCTTGCCGCAAAAGCTAAAGATTTAGGTACTGTATGGCTTGGTGTTGCTCCGCGTGAAGAGAGAATGAATGCAATTATCAAATTATTTAATTTGCCTGACAATATTAAACCTTTGGGAATAGTTGTTGTAGGATATCCGGATGGAGAACCTACTGCACCGGAAAGATTTGAGCCAAACAAAATACATTATGAAAAATTTTAAATATAAAATATTATGATAAAAATAAAAACATCTATTAAATTTATATTAATAGGAGTTTATTAATGAAAAAACTAATTATTATAGCATTTATAATTTTTGCAGTATCTTATGTAAATGAGAACTATGCTCAAAACAGTTCCAAAAAGGTTAATATAAGTTTTGATTATACAAAAAGAGACGGATATTCAAGCAATCAAATAGCTGTATGGGCAGAAGATGATAAAGGAAAATATATAACAACTATATATATTACAGACTTTACAGGCAGAAGAGAAGGATGGACTTATAGAAAACAATCATTAAATAATTGGCAGAAAAAAGCTAATGCTGCAAATATGGATAAAAAACTTATAGATGCTGTATCAAAACCTACCCCAAAACAAGGAAAAGTAAATATAGTTTGGGATTGTAAAGATTCTAATGGAAAATTACTAAAAGATGGAATATACAAAATTGTTGTAGAAGCTACAATATATAGAGATAATAATGTATTATATACTTCAACTATAAACATAGGAAATAATGCCAATTCACAAAAAGCTGATGCAAAATATTCTAAAGCAGAAGCTAAAAGTATGGATATAATAAAGAATGTTAACGTTAGCTTTATACCTTAATATTTTTTTTGCAAATAAAAAGCCCTAATATTTTTATTAGGGCTTAATTTTACTTATAAAAATATTATCTTAATGTTATTACATAATTCCACTGAGGAAGAGGATATCTTCCAGTTTTTCCAACTGACATACCATTAGCATCAGTAATTTCTGCTTCAGCATATAATAAATATCTTCCTTTTGGTAAATAATTTCCGCTAGCAGAAGTTCTTCCAGCAAAGTAGAACTGAGTTTGTGCCTGTCCGTCCAATACATATATTTTTGGCAAATAGAATACTAAATCTCTGCTTAATATATTGTAATTGTTGTCTACTCTTCTTGCATAAACTCTTATTTTAGCAAATCTTCCTTCTACAGGAGATTTAACTGCCAATGTTATTAAAACAGGATTAGTTCTAGTTGCTACAAATCTATCATTATAATTTATAATAAATGAACTTATTCTAACACTTTGATTAGTATCCATACCGTTAGTCATATCAATCATCATGCCATCATTAGGTGTAAGAGTATTAGAAGAAGTTACCAAAACTGTATTATCTGTATTATAAGTATATGCAGAACTTTTACTATTATTTGGTGTAGAAACAGAAGGAGGCAAATCTGGTATATCATTAGTATTAACTTCATACAATCCGCTGTCTGATAAATTTATAGAAGAGTCATTGCTGAATGACATTTCATCTTGGTTTGTATCAGGAGTTATTGTATTATTAGTTGCTAAAAAGTCTTTTTCCTCAGGTGTTATATTATCGCCAAATATATCATCTGTAGTTAAAGGATCTTCTTCCATCATACTGTTAGTATCAGTATTTCCAAAATCTAATATCGGTATATTTCTGCTTCCTAATATGCTTTTTGCAATAAAGAATCCTGCTACTAAAATAACAAGAATTATTACTATTATTATAATTGGTTTTAATTTTGCTTTCATTTCATTAGACATTATTTCCCCCCATAGAGTAAGATATATGTTAACTTGTCGGATAAAATGAAAATAGTTTTATGAAAAAATATAGATTAGTCCCATAAAAAACTTTTTAGTTCTTTAGAAAGACTCAAACCTTCCAATTTTTTTAAGGCTTTTATTTGAATTTGTCTTACTCTTTCTCTTGTAATATTTAATTCTTTTCCAGTATCTTCTAAAGTTTTGGCTTCTTTACCATAAAGTCCGTATCTTGATATAATAACAGTTCTTTCTTTTTCATCTAAGCATTTTAAAGCTTCTGTCAAAGTTTCTCTTAAGCTATCCATAAATGCTTTCTGATGAGGGGAAGGAAAATTCTTATCTTCTATAACTGAAGTCATATCATTATTATCAGAATTCTTAAAAAATGAATCTACACTTGCAGTATCTTGAGTGAATATCATAATATAGGAAAGCGTTTTTCTATCAATTTTCATCTCTTTGGCTATCTCATCTATGCTTGGTTCTCTTCCCAACTGCTGAGTTAATAACTTAGAAGTTTGTATGCTCTTTTTTATCAATCTAGCTATATGCATTGGAAAACGTATTATATGTCTCTTACTTGATATCTCTTTAACTATACTTTGTTTTATCCACCAAACACCATAAGTAGAGAATTTAAATCCTTTTTTGTATTCAAATCTTTTAACTGCCTCTATAAGTCCTATATTACCTTCATCTATAATATCAATAAAAGACACTCCGCTATTATAATATCTTTTTGCTATACTGATAACTAATCTTAAATTTGATTTAACAAGTTTATGCTGTATTGAATCTATTTCTTTTTCTATCTCTAATAATTCTTTTTGAGAATTTTCATCATTACAATCTAATAATAATGATTTTTTATCTCTGCAAGCTTCAAGACGCTGCCATAAATCTAATTCTTCTTCTTTACTGAGTCTTCTTATTTCACCTATTTGCTTTAAATATACGCTAACAGGTCCTTTATACTCTTGATTAATGTCTTTTTTTAACAATTATACTGCCTTTATTACTAGAAAACATAAAACTTTATTATAGGATATAAGATTTTTATAAATTGTCAAGTAATATATTATTAATTTAATACCTATCTAAAAAATATTATAAAGGACAATCAACAACTGAAATATTCTTTATATTTTCTATATATTTTATAAAAATAGAAAAAATTATAGGATCTATTTTTATTTTATTATCCAAGAAATTTTCATACATAAAGCTTAAAATTTTATTATCTATACTGCCTTTAATTTCATCTTTAGAAAAATCTCTATATAATACATCATAAGTATCAATAATTTCCAATACCTTAGCAGGAAAATATGACAAAGCAGATAAATTATCTATATCATTAGGATCATAAGTAAGTATATTTTCTATATTATTATACTGCTTATTTGCCATCTGCTTATTATAAATATTGCTGAATATTCCATATCCATTTCCATAATATTCATGATGAAGACCAACCGTAGTGTAGGTATATTCATTTTGAGCCATACAGTACTTAAGCAAATTGAAACCTAAAATAGCATGCACATCTCCATCATTGTTCTTAACAATAGGAAGATTAGGCAATATATCTACAAGAGCTATATCATGCCAAAATGCTGCTCTAGCATAATATTTTATCTCGTTCTGCTCTATTTTTCTAAATCCTACTTTAGATATATCTTCAATTCTATCAGCTTTTGTCAATAAATTATATTTATTTCCAATTTCATAAAAAAATGTATAAAATTTCTTTTTATAATCCACTCTTAATTTAGATGCTATACCTCTGGATATTTCATCATTATAAAAATGCAGAAATTCAACCATCATAATAAACACTCTGTTGCTATGGCTTATTATGTTATCATCCATAAAAGGAGTAAGTTTATTAAAAATAAGAGGTTCTGCATATTCTTTATCTAATATTGAAACTATTGTACCTATTATATCAGCAAATATTAAATCATCTTTTTTAACATTTTGATAGTTTTTTAAATCAGATATATTGTTTTGTTTTATATAATTTAAATGATATATAAGATTCAATCTTTCTATAATACCAATATCCGTTAATATACTTCCTATCAATTTGGCTAATTCTAAATCTATTTTAGGATGATTAGTATACATTTTTAATTTATTGAACGAATCTTTTAAATAATCTATTCTTTCTCTATGTCTTATAGATATTAAATCCTCGAAATGTTTATTATAATACTCTTTATCTAATTCAAATTGGCAGTTCTTATATACTCTATAAAATATATTTTTATCATGTATATCTGCATGCTGCTTATTTAAATCTATTGTTTCTTTTGAACCTATAATCGTAATTAATGATTTATCAACATAAATTTTACATTTTTTTATATATTCACTTTCCATCAATGGAGAAAGAATTTTTTCTATTTCAGAAAAAGGTACAAAACTTAGTATCCCATTTTCATTTATAATTATAATATCTAATTCTTTATCTACTATAATATTGATATATTTTTTTATTTGATTTAGATCAGCTTCTATATATTTTTTCAAATCTATTATCATTATTACATCCATAAAAAAATTATAGGCTATTTATATTTTATATTATTTTGAATTAATTACTAGATTATTTTTATTTTTTTGAAAAATTATTTTATTGATATTTATATAAAATTTTGTTATATTTTATATATAAATAATATAGATATATTAACTTTACATAATAATTTATGAATAAAAGATTGAAAATATTAATAATTTTTATATCATTTGCTTTTTTATATGAAGCTTTATTTTCTTATTATGATGAAGGAATAAATTATTTAACAGTAGATAATTTACCTATACAATCTATAAATTTTATAAGGGATTATTTTGATACTCAGGATATAATTAGAATAGAGGAATTAAATGAATTTTACAGAGTATTTTTTAATAACGGTATAATCATACATTTTAATTCAAATGGATTATGGCAGGAAGTTGATGGAAATGCCTCTCCTATACCTACAAGTTTTATTAATGAAAATGTTTTAAACACTGTAAGGAATACAAATCCAAATTCAAGCATTATCAAAATAAAAAAAAGATGGAATATGTATGTGATTAGTTTAGATAACCATATAAATGTTTTTATTGATTTTGCAGGAATGCTCATAGGTCAAAAGGTTCCGGATTAATTTAAGAGGTTTTATGAATAAAAAAATAATAATTTTGTTCTTATTTTTATCAGTTTCCATACTTTACTCTGATGAAATGTATGTATCCCCAGACCAGCTTCCAGCACCAATATTGCAATTTATAAATTTACATTTTAAAGGCTCTCAAATTATGTATGCGGAAATGGATAGAAAAAGTTATGAAATAGCATTAGATAATGGAGTGGAAATGGAATTTTTTAGAAATGGAGAATTAAAAGAAATAGAAGGGAATTATATAGCATTGCCATTAAATATACTTCCGCAATCTGTAGCAAATACAGTTTCAAGAACTTATCCTAATAATGTAGTAACAAAAATAAAAAAGAAGTGGAATCTTTACGAAGTCAAACTTAATAATATGATGGAGCTTTATATAGATATCAATGGTCAGCTTTTAGGCCAAAAATTTGATGACTAAATAATACTAGACATACTGCAAAACTAATAAATATTTATAGCATTTCTAATATAAAATTAAATCAAGTAGTTTTACAGTAAGTCTATTTATTATTCTTTATTAATTATTAGGCAGCTCCTGCATTATCCTTACCATGACAATGTTTATATTTTTTACCGCTTCCGCAAGGACAAGGATCATTTCTTCCTATTTTCTGAGTCATTTTAACATTAGGCTGAGAAATTCTAGGTTTATTTTCTGCATCATGATTATTTTCATTATTCATTGCACTTACACTGCCTTTTTCTTCAACCCCTCCGTCAAAAGCACTCTCTCTATTAATGCTGTCAAATGAGTTAGGAACTATTCTTACTCTCATTATCAAGTTTACAAGTTCATTATGTATTACATTCATAGTTGCCATGAACATTTTATAACCTTCAAGTTTATACTCTGTAAGAGGGTTTTTCTCAGCATATCCTCTAAGTCCTATACCTTCTCTTAAACTATCCATAGCAAATAAGTGATCCTTCCATCTGTTATCTATTATAGAAAGGAATATATTTTTCTCTACTTCTCTAAATATTTTTTCATCTATTTCAGATGCTTTTTTTCTATATGCTTCTAATAAAAGCTTTGTAAGATTCTTTATTGTATTATCAACACCGCCTTCTACAGCTTTATTTGCGGCATCCTCATCTATACCTATTAAATAAATATTTAGCCATTTTGTAACTTCCAAAGCATCAACATGTTTTTTATTATCTGATATATCTTTGATAGTTTCTTCTGCAACTTCAGATATAATTTCTTCTACTCTAGGAGATATATCATCAGAGTAAAGTATATAATCTCTCTCACCATAAACGGCCATACGCTGCTGATTCATAACATCATCATACTCAAGCAAATGCTTTCTTATATCAAAGTTTCTTCCTTCAACTTTTCTCTGAGCATTTTCTATTGATTTATTAAGCCATTTATGTCCTAGCTCTTCTTCTTCACCCATTCCCATAGCAAGCATCATTTTCGAAACTCTTTCACCGCCGAATAAACGCATTAAATCATCTTCAAGAGACAAGAAAAATACGCTAAGTCCAGGGTCTCCCTGTCTTCCGCTTCTTCCTCTAAGCTGATTATCAATACGTCTTGCCTCATGCCTTTCACTTCCTATAACATGCAAACCGCCGGCAGCAATTACTTTTTCTTTATCTATTTTAGATTTTTCATTTATTTGAACTATTCTATCTATTTTTTCTATCATTTCATCAGCGTTATTCTGTTGAGCCAATTCTTTAGCTTCTTCTATTTTACCAGCAATAACATTTCTAACAAAAGCTTCTTTATAAAGGTCTATTGATTTAACTTTTTTTGTTAATTCTTCTTTTTTATAAGGATCTCTCTCTTTAAAAGCCTTATCTTTCATAAGTACGAGTATCTGTTCTATTTCAGCAACACCTTTAGCAACAGGGTTTCCTCCAAGTACAATATCCGTACCGCGTCCTGCCATGTTTGTAGCAAGCGTAACAGCTCCAGGTTCTCCTGCCTGTGCTATTATTGCCGCCTCTCTTGAGTGGTTTTTAGCATTCAAAACTTCATGATTAATTTTATGTCTTTTGAATACCTTTGAAAGTTCTTCGTTCATTTCCACAGATACTGTACCTACAAGGGCAGGTTTTCCGGCATCCTGAAGTTCTTTAATATATTTAGCTAATGCTTCAAATTTAGCCTTTCTAGTTCTGTATATTCTGTCTGATAAATCTTGTCTTGCTATAGGTCTGTTTGTAGGTATAACAGCAACATCCAATTTGTATATTTTATAGAATTCTTCAGCCTCTGTTTCAGCAGTACCTGTCATACCAGAAAGTTTAGGATACATTCTAAAATAGTTCTGGAATGTAATTGTAGCATAAGTTTGAGATTCATTTTGTATAGCAACTTTTTCTTTAGCTTCTATAGCTTGGTGAAGTCCGTCGCTGTAGCGTCTTCCTTCAAGTACACGACCTGTAAATTCATCTACTATTAAAACTTCTCCGTCTGTAACCATATAATCAACATCGCGTTTGAATACTTTATGTGCTTTTAATGCCTGATTAACATGGTGAACTATTGTACTGCTTTGAGCACCGTATAAGTTCTCAACATTAAGGAGTTTTTCTACTTTATGTACGCCTTCTTCTGTAAGATATACATTTTTATCTTTTTCATCAAGTACATAATCACCAGTACCTGCAACTTCACGCATTCTTTCATCTACTTCTGCCTGTTTAAGCATAGGTATGATTCTGTCAATTTCATAATACATTTTTATATTTTTTTCTGCAGGTCCTGATATAATAAGAGGAGTTCTTGCTTCGTCTATCAAAATACTGTCAACCTCATCAACTATGGCAAAGTAGAATTTTCTCTGAACTTTGTCCTCTTTTCTAGTTACCATATTATCTCTTAAATAGTCAAAACCAAACTCATTATTAGTACCATAAATAACATCGCAATTATAAACCTCTCTTCTTTCTAATGAATGAGGTCTTGTATTATCAAGTATTCCGACACTTATACCAAGCATAGAGTATATAGGAGTCATCCATTCAGCGTCCCTTTTAGCAAGGTAATCGTTTACTGTTACAACATGCACTCCTAAACCTGTTAAAGCATTAAGATAAACTGCAAGTGTAGCAACAAGTGTTTTACCTTCGCCTGTTTTCATCTCAGCAATTCTTCCCTGATGAAGTACAGCTCCTCCCATAACCTGAACATCAAAATGTCTCATACCTGTAGTTCTTATACTAGCTTCACGCACAACTGCAAATGCTTCCGGAAGTATCGCATCCAATATATCCTGAAGTTTTTTCTTGTTTTCATCTTTACTTAAGTCTAATTCTTCTGTTTTACACCCTATATGCTTTTCTACTCTTTCTCTGAATTCTTTTGTTTTATTAGTTAATTCTTCATTGCTTAATTTTTTTATCTCTTCTTCAAATGATAATGTTTTCTCTGCTATAGGTTTTAATATTTTAGCGTCATTTTGTTCTTTAGAGCCGAATATTAATTTAAATACTAAGTCCATTGCACTCATTATTCATAAACTCCTTAAAATCATAAAGTAAAATAAGAATAATTTTTTAAAAATTCATTAAAATAAAAATATTGTATATTAAAACTTAATAATAACATAAAATGTAAATATAATAAAGTAGCATATACTCTTTTTTATAAAATCATAAAATACTACAACAATAAAATAATTAAATATTATATATATTATTTTATTGAATTTATAGTAATTTTACATATACCATATCAGCAGGATCATATATGTTAAATAATTGATAATAAAAAGATTGATTTATTAAAAATAATGATATATATTATATAATCATAATTATTTTAGGGTTATTATATGCAATGATAATTTTCTTTTCCCAATTTGTTTAAATTTAACTCTAATTTTTTATTCTAAATACATATTTTATAGAGGACAACAATGCTTCATGTTTTATTAGTTATAATAGGTTCTGTAGCATACGGTTTTTTACCTATTTTTGTTAAAAATATTATACCATACAATTATTCTTCATTATCTATAGTTTTTTATAGATATTTAATAACAGCAATTTTTTTATTTTTTATAATAATCATAACAAAAAGAAGCTTTAAAATAACAAAAAGACAATTTGTAGAATTATTAATATTCAGTATAATAGGACTTGGACTTACATTTTTCTTTTTATCGCAGGCATTATTGTATATATCGGCAGGACTTACAAATATGATACATTTCGGATATCCTGTAGTTGTTTTACTTATAATGATATTTATGTATAAAGAAAAAATTAATATATTAAAAGTACTTTCAATGATTTTTGCCATTGCAGGTATAGTTCTTCTTACTCAAATAGTTGAAGTAGGATCATTCTTAGGTGTAATATATGCTTTAATAACAACAATCACTTATGGTGTATATATTGTAGCTAATAAAAAATGCAGCTTTTCTAATTTAGATACTTTAGTTTCACTTTTTTATATGTCATTAATGGTTTCAGTAATATTTTTTATAGCAGGAATATTCACTAATAGCTTGCAGCCTTTAAATAATCTTTATGTTTTTTATAATTTTGCTTTAATATCTCTAATATGTACAATATTTTCACTTGGACTATTACTTTATGGTGTAAAAAAATTAGGTTCTTCGCTTGCATCCATACTTAATATGTTTGAACCGACTACTACAGTTATAGCATCTATATTTATATATAAAGAACCATTAACTATAAATATTGCTATTGGATCTGTTTTGATAATATTATCTACTATAATAATGGTTATAGGAAGTAAAAAAGCATAGTTTATTTATTTTATATATATTATTAGAAAATATTAATTAATGTAGTATTTGTTTATTTATTGACTACATTATATAAAATACTTAGAGGTAAAAATTTTGTACAAATAAATAACAAAAATATATATATTCTATTGACAATTTTATTTTAAATGTTAGAATATACAAACACTTTATAAATATATTATAATTTTCCAAATACTTAAGGAGAAAATTTATGAAATTAACCGACTTGAATATAGAGGAAGGTTTCGTAGTAGATAAAGTCGCTACTGACGGTGAAATTAGACAGAGAATTATAGAAATGGGATTTACTCCAGGTGCTAAAGGATGGATTGTAAGAAAAGCTCCTCTTGGAGATCCGATACAAGTTCATATAATGGATTATGAAATTTCTTTAAGAAAGTCTGAAGCTAATGGCATAGAAGTTGCAAAATCAGATGTTGAAATAAAAAAAGAAAGAGTATTAAAACATAATGATCATAAAGAAATAAAAGAGGATGAAAATTCTCTTGTAGAAAATAAAAATGATATAGCCAAAAAGATAAAGGTTCCTTCTAATAATACTAAATTAAAAGTAGCAATAGCAGGTAATCCTAACTCAGGAAAAACGACAATATTCAATGCTTTAACTGGTGCTAATTATAAAGTTGCTAACTATCCTGGAGTAACAGTAGAAAAAAGACAAGCTAATATGCTGTACAATGGATACACCTATGACTTAATAGATTTACCGGGTGTTTATAGTTTAAGTGCATATTCTCAGGATGAGGTTGTAGCATGCGATGTTCTTCTTAATGAAAAGCCTGATTTTATAATAAATGTTATAGACTCTACAAATTTAGAAAGAAATCTTTATCTTACATTACAGCTCGTAGAATTAGGAATTCCTATAGTATGCGTTCTTAATATGTATGAACATGCTGAAAAAAACGGAGTTAGAATTGATGAGAAAAATTTAACAGAGCTTTTCAAATTTCCTGTAATGAAAGTACATGGAAATAAATATGAAAGCGTTGTAATGATTTTAGAAAAAATAGAAGATATGTATAAATCCGGAAATAAATTAAATCAGGATTCTGCTATAAGGTACGGAGAAGAGGTAGAAAAATCTATAAAAACTATTACAGACAAAATGCAGGGAGATATAAGCGAACTTCATAAGAGATGGCTTGCTATTAAAACTTTAGAAAAAGATGAAAGAGCAATACATTCTATTAGAAGAGAATGCAATAACGGCGGAGATGTAATAGAAACTTTAAATAAGGAAATAATAAAATTAGAAAATTCAATGAATGCCAAAACAGATTCCATAATGGCTGATAAAAGATATTCATATATAAGAGGAGCATTACAGGAGGCTGTTCAAAAGGATAATATACAGGCATTCAATTTTACTGAAGCTGCCGATGTAATATTCTTAAATAAATGGCTTGGACTTCCAATATTTTTGGTTGTGCTATGGCTTATATTTAAGATAACATTTACAGTAGGAGCATATCCTCAAGGATGGCTTGAAACAGGCATAGGGGCATTATCTGGTTTTGTAGGCAGTTTACTTCCTGAAGGCAGTTTGATACAGTCTGTTATTGTTGATGGTGTTATAGGAGGAGTTGGTGCTGTATTATCATTCTTACCGCTTGTATTAATATTGTTTACAGGAATTTCATTCTTAGAAGACTGCGGATATATGGCAAGAGCTGCTTTCTTAATGGACAAAATAATGCATAAATTAGGTTTGCATGGTCAGTCATTCATACCTCTTTTCTTAGGTTTCGGATGTACAATTCCTGCAGTTATGGCTGCAAGAACATTAAGAAGCAAGAAAGACAGAGTTGTTACAGTTTTAATAACTACATTTATGAGCTGCGGTGCCAGACTTCCTGTTTATATATTGTTTATAGGTGCTTTTTTTGCTCCAAAAATGGCTGCTTCTGTAATGTTTAGCATATACATGATTGGTGTTTTAATGGCATTTTTAATAGCATTCATATTTAGAAAAGCATTCTTCAAAGGAGAGGAAACTCCTTTTGTAATGGAGCTGCCTCCTTACAGAATACCTAGGGCAAAAACAGTATTAAGACACATGTTTGACAGAGGCTGGATGTACATTAAAAAAGCCGGTACTTATGTATTTGCTGCTTCTGTTATAATTTGGGCATTAATGACATTCCCTCAGTATACACCTACTGAAGAAGATAATACAAGACTTATGCAGGAAGCTAAATCATTGGCTGTTAGTCAGGGATTAGATGCTAATAATGAAGAAGTTATAACTGCTGAATATGACAGATTAGTTGCTTCTGAAGGTTTGAGAAATAGTTATGCTGGTAAAATAGGTGCATTTATAGAACCTGTATTAAAGCCTTTAGGTTTTGATTGGAGAATAGGTATTGGACTTGTTGCAGGAGGTGCTGCTAAAGAAGTATTTGTTTCTACTATAGCACAGATTAAATCTATAGAAGATGGTGATGAAGCTGTACTAACAGAATCATTACAAAATGATCCTGTATTTAATCCTGTAGTAGCTTATACATTGCTATTATTTGTACTTCTATACTTCCCATGTTTTGCCGCTGTGGGAGTTATAGGTTCTGAGATTGGTAAGCAATGGATACCTTTCTTAATGATATATACATTGGCTGTTGCTTGGATAGTTAGTTTCGTATTCTATCAAGTGGCAGGAAGAATAGCAGGCATAATATAAATTTGCATCCATAAGATAGTTTTTTAATATAGTGTTTCACTCAAGGCTTTATTTCAATATAAAGTCTTGGGTGTTTTTATATACTATATCCCTAATCCGCACGCTTAATGCATTAATAATATACACAAAGTCAATAACATAATTTAAATTAATTATCAAAATAAACTAAACGTGCGTTAAATAGATTTTTTATTTAATAAACACTTGGGCGGGTATGCTTTTTCTTTATAAGCAGTAAATATAAATAAAATGCTTATTTAAAAAATAAAATTTCTAATTTTAAAGGGCGGGGTATGTAATTTAATAATGGGCATATCAATAATAAAAAATTTTAAATATTTAATTTCCAACCTTCATCATTATGATATATCATTAATTTAGTCATGCCTCCATCAACAATAATGTTTTCTCCATTTATAAAATCATTATTGCAAAGAAACCAAGCTGTACTTGCTATATCATAAGTATTCCCTACTTTAGCACTTGGATGCTGAAGTACATCTTCATTGCTAAACTCTTCATTATCAAAAGTATTTATCCATCCGGGACTAATTGAATTCACACGCACTTTATGAGATAAACTTATAGCCATAGCATGAGTTAAAGCTATTATACCTCCTTTAGCAGCACTGTAGCTTTCGCTGTCTTTTTGCGACATAAAAGCTCTTGTTGAAGCAATATTTATAATACATGCATTATCATTAAAATAATTCATTAGATTCTTTGTAATCTCATAAGGAGCAGCAACTCCTATTTTAAAAATTTCCAAAAAATCATCATAACTGCAATTACTTAAAAGCCCTTTGTTGGAATAGCATGCATTATTTATTAAATAGTCAACTTTTCCATATTTTTCTATTATTTTATCTGTAAATAATTTTATAGATCTTTCATTATCAATAGTATCATTTATGAATATGCATTCTCTATTCATTGACTTTATTTTCTCAAATACTTTTAAACCATTTTCATTATCTTTGTCTATAAATGCTATATCGCAATTATTTTTAGCAAATAAAAATGCTATTTCTTTACCTATGCCGTTTGAAGCACCTGTTATAACGCAAACTTTATTTTTCATAATATATAACTCCAATTAGAATATTATACAGAAATGAAAATAAAAATCTAGTTACTATAAATTGACAAAATAAAAATTTTTTTATATACTCAAATAATTATTTAATATTAGTTTGGAGCATATTATGAGAAAATTTATTATCGCAGCTTTAATATTAATTAGTGTAATAAGCTGTAATTCTAAAAAAACTGATAATGCAGAAGTAACTGCAAATACTAATGCCGTTAATACAAATAATGCAAAAAACAATACTAAATTAACTTCTGTAATTAATACCAATACACTAGAAATTAATACTAAAGAGTATGAAGGATATGCCACTAATATTTATTATAATGCTTCATCAGCTGAAGAATATGCACAAGCTATTGCAGATTTTAATCTTATAAAAGATAAAGCCTCTTTAGATGAATGGCAGTCTAAATATACAGATGAAACACCTATAATGTTTGCTATTAATTATTATCCTACAGAAGAAAAAGCTATTGAAATTATTAATTATGGTGCTGATGTTAATGAAAGAACAGCAGATTTTGTAAAAATGACTCCTTTAATGTCTGCATCTAGGAGTGGATATTTAAAACTTTTAAAAGAGCTTATAAAAAATAATGCTGATGTTAATGCTAAAGATTATGACGGACTTGATGCTTTATTACATGCTATTGACTGTGCCACTGATGATAATGAAGTTAGTATTTTAATATTTAAAGAATTAATTAATGCTGGTGCTGAAGTTAATAATATTTATATAGGAGATGAAGGAGAAGACTTTTCTATATTAGATATTTTGATGAATTCAAATAATATTATGGACAGTAAACTTAATTTTGAGATATTTAAATTGCTTACGGAAAATGGAGCTGATATAAAAAGAGTCAATGAAAACGGAACACCAGTAATTGCAAATGTTATTAGAAAAACGTATCGTATTGATATTGTAAAATATTTAGTTTCAAAGGGTATTGATCCTAAAATGAAATATACTGAAAATGGCATTTCATATTCTTTATTATCTGATACTGTTTATGATGAAAGTACAGAAATAGCTAAATATTTGATAGAACAAGGGGCAGATGTTAATGTACCAGCATATTCTAAAGAAAGAAGTTTAATGATTGAAGCTATAGACAATGATATATCAGTAGAAAATACAGAATTAGTAAAACTTCTTATAGAAAACGGGGCTGATACTTCTGCAGTTAATGAAGAAGGTAAAACCGTATTTGATATAGCTAGAGAAAAAGGCTATGATGATATATTAGCTTTAGAAAATAAATAAAAAAGTTAGAAAAATCCTACTCGATAATTCGCCTAAGGCGGATAAAGTCATTATCGAGGGGCTTATAGGCTTTTTCGAGCATAACAACAATAAATGGCAGATTTAATTGTCAGATGTTTTTTTATTAACAGCAATAATAAACTTGTTTCAAAAGTACTTGACATGTAATGAAAATTTTTAAGTTTATCAAAAACACCATTTAAAATTTAGGTTATTTGTGGTGGCTAGCCCCCACACCCCACTTCTTTTGTTGCCACAGGCGAAGCCCGCCTACGGCAAGAAGCAAAAAGGCTACATTTTGGCTTTAATTTAATAAACTATATTACATATAAGAAAATTTTAGTATGATTTAGTACTAATTTTTTACACTTGCACTTTTGCCGCAGGCGTACTTCGTATGGTTCTTGACAAAGTCCGCCTGTGGCGTGCGGCGGGAAAAAGAACCAAAAAATTGACAAACTTAAAAATTTTTAGTATATAAATAAAAAGGCACCTCTATAATTCCAAATTCATTATCGAGGGGCTTATAGGCTTTTTCGAGCATAACAACAATAAATAAAAAATTGAGCAGCTGATAACTTTAGTTGTCAGCTATATTAAAAATAAAAAATCGAGCGTCTATCAGATAAAAGCTGATAGAGATTTTAAAGCGAGATTTTTTATATATAATAATAAGTTTATCGCTAGCAGCAATAAGAAATTAATGTTTTCTTTACTTTTATATTTACTTATGATATTATAGTAAACAATAATGATTAAGGGGTAATTAAATGAAAAAAATAATTATAACAGCTTTAATATTAATCAATATAATAAGCTGTAATTCTAAAAAAACTGATAATACAGAAGCAACTGCAGATACTAATGCAGTTAATACCAATAATACAGAAATAGTTTCTAATGATGAAGAAATTAATACTGATACTGCAGAAATTAGTGAAGTACCAGAATGGGATTTGGAGGCTTTTAATGATCTTAAAAATGTAAAAGATGCACAATCTTTAAAAAGCTTTGAAGAGAAACATGGAGAAAGAAGTTTAATAATGGCATTACAATACGGTGATAAAAAAATGGTTACGGAATTACTTTCTTACGGTGTTAATGTTGATCAGACTTATGTTGATAATGATAGTCCATTAAAAACAGCTTCTGCAAAGGGATATTTAGAACTTGTAAAAGAGTTTATAAAAAGAGGGGCAGATGTTAA
>NZ_CALXRN010000143.1 GCF_944390595.1 uncultured Brachyspira sp.
TATTAGCGTTAGCTAACATAGCAGCACCTGTTTGTTGTAAGATTTGCTCACGAGTATAAGCAACCATAGCAGAAGCCATATCAGCATCACGTATAACACTTTCAGAAGCGATAGTGTTTTCAGTAGCTATCATTAAGCTTTTTACCATAGATTCCATTCTGTTTTGAACAGCACCTAATTCAGCTCTTTGAGATACTACCATTTGTAAACCTTCGTCAATTCTTCCTAAAGCTTGGTTAGCAGTTTCAACAGAAGAAATAGAAATAGGAGTGTCTCCGCCAACTTGTAAATTAGCAGCAGTCATAGAACCTATGTTTATTGATACTCTTTGATCCATGTTAGCACCAATATGGAAAGTCATAGGAGTTTGACTATCAGCAGCGAAACGTCCTGTTAACATGTTCATTTTGTTGAATTCAGCTTGAGAAGCAATTCTGTCAACTTCAGCTACTAATTGATTAACTTCTACTTGAATTAAAGCTCTGTCACTGTCAGAATATATACCGTTAGCAGATTGAATAGCTAATTCTCTCATTCTTTGCATAATGTTAGTAGTTTCATTTAAGTAACCTTCAGTTGTTTGAATGAAAGAAATACCGTTTTGAGCATTTCTAGTAGCTTGTTGTAAACCGCGGTATTGTGAGCGCATTTTTTCTGATACTGCTAATCCAGAAGCATCATCACCAGCTGTATTAATTCTTTGACCACTAGAAAGCTGAGCAATTGTTTTAGTCATTGAACTTCCATTTAAGCTCAATTGTCTGTTTGCATTTAATGCAGAAATATTATTGTTGATAATCATAACTACCCTCCATGAATAGTGCTTAAAATATTTTTGTAATTTTTATTTTTCTAAAGCCATCTATATTATGTTTTACCTGCTATTTAGTCATCCCCTAAAAAATAGCAACATAATATTAACTTTCAATATATAACAATTATAATACTTTTTAAAAAAAAGTAAAGACTAAATGTTTATAAAAAAATTCCGATAGCACCATTTTTACTATATAAACATACAATTATATTGCTGTTTTATGGCTTTTAACTTATACTATAAAAAATTTAGTTATATTTTTTATTAAAAAGGAACTATAATTTATGAAATTCATAACAATGTTTGTTGTAATAGCAATGATATTTCTATATTCATGCACTAATGCAAAAGCAAATACTGCTGAAGAACTCAATGATAAAAAAATAAATGAAAATTTCTATTTTGATGTAAACAACGCTTATAATTATATAAAAGCACAAACTGATTTAGGTCCTAGAAATTATGGAAGCGAAGCACATAAAAAAGTAAGAAATTTTTTCAAACAGGAAATATCCAATATGGGATATGAAGTTTTTAGTCATAATTTTGAAGCTCCATACATAAAAGGAAGAAACGGAGAAAATATTTATGCTTTTTTAAAAGGGAAAACAGACAACTATATAATTATAACAAGCCATTTTGACAGCAGATCTGTAGCTGAAAAAGATCCTATAGAAATTAATAGAAATAAACCAATAAGCGGAGCTAATGACGGGGCAAGCAGCAGCGGGGTTTTACTTGAACTTATGAAAGCTTTAAAAAATTATAATGATCTGCCTTACAGTGTATGTTTTGTATTATTTGATTTAGAAGATGACGGAAATTTATTTGATGTAGAAGGAAATTCTTTAGTAGAAACAGATTGGATACAGGGAAGCATTGCTTTTGTAAACGAAGTTATTTTAAGAGATAAGATAATAGATAAACAAAAAATAAAATTTGGCATACTTCTTGATATGGTAGGAAGTAAAGACGCTAAATTCAAATATGAAAGTTTTGCTCATACATATTATTCATCTATATATAATAAGGTATGGCAGTATGCTGGTGATTTAGGATACGGAAAATATTTTTTTGATGAACATTATGGAACTATAACAGATGATCATACCCCTTTTTTAAATGAAAGAATACCATTTATTGATGTTATAGATATGGGTTATCCATTTCATCATACCAGCCAAGATACTATAGACAAATTAGATAAAAAAACTTTGGAGGCTGTAGGAAAAACAATAGAATATACTGTAAAGAACGCTGATAAAGTTTATTAATTTTCAGTCATAAACGAGCAGCTGATAACTTTAGTTGTCAGCTATTATAAAGCGAGTTTATGGCTAGCAATAATAAATTATACAGTAAAGAACGCTGATAAAGTTTATTAATTTCCTGTCATAAACGAGCAGCTGATAACTTTAGTTGTCAGCTATTATAAAGCGAGTTTATGACTAGCAATAATAAATACACAGTAAAGAATGCTGATAAAGTTTATTAAAAAATAATAAATTTAATATAAAATTTATTTTTACATTAAAACTATTAACATAGTTATAAAAAAATGTTATAATGTATACGAAAAAATTAATGAAAAATACTAATTTAAAATATAGGAGGTTTTTTAATGTTTGGATATTTTGAATACTATTTTGGATATATATGGATCCTGATTCCAGGAATACTTCTTGGTTTTTGGGCACAGATGAAAGTACAATCTACTTATTCTAAATACAGCAGAATGGAGAATAAAAGAGGTATTACAGGAGCACAAACTGCAAAATACATATTAGAAGGTTATGGAATAGATATACCTGTTGAAAGAATAGGAGGAACATTGACAGATCATTATGATCCTTCTTCAAAAGTATTAAGACTTTCTGCAGGTGTATATGACGGCACAGATGTTGCTGCTTTGGGTGTTGCCGCACATGAAGTAGGACATGCTATACAACATAGCAGAGGATATGCTCCTCTTTCTATAAGAAATGGTTTTTATCCTTTATGTGCTATAGGAGATCAATTCGGACCTTATTTAGTATTATTAGGTATCATGATAGGAGGTATGGGAGGAATTTCATATTATGTAATGATGGCAGGTATTATACTATTTGCTTTTGCTGTGTTTTTCTCTCTTGTAACTTTACCTGTAGAATTTGATGCTTCCAACAGAGCTATAAAAATATTAGATAAAGGCGGTTTTTTAGATCAGGAAGAGCTTTATGGTGCTAAAAAAGTTTTATCTGCTGCTGCTTTAACTTATGTTGCTGCTGCTGTTACTGCTATACTTACATTGTTAAGATTATTAATGTTGGCACAAAGAAGAAGAGATTAATTTTTTATAAAATAAACATATAAAGAGATGTTAAACAATAAATAACATCTCTTTTTTATTTTTAAATAAACGTTTAAAAATTTTTATAGAAAGAAACTATTATATTCAGATAAAATAATAATATTATTTACTTTATAATAAAAAACTTTTCTAATATATAAAATACTAATAAATTAATTATTTATGAAAATTTCACAAATAAATATTTGCCATTAAATAGAATACAAAAAATAAATCATAATAATATACAGGTTTAAGAATTCAATTTAAAAATATAAAAACAAACAAAATATATGATTAAAATGTTTCATATTTAATGAAAATAAATTAAAGCTGCGGTAAATCTAATACAGCTATTTTAAATAAACAGCAATAAAAGTCATACAGCAATTATTTTACTGAAGTATAATATCATATATCTCTAAGTCAGTTAAATCATCATACATTATTCTTTTGATTTTTTCACTTTCATTTAATAAATCAGCTATCTCTTCAACTAATTCCTGATGATGCTCATTATTTTCAGCAGCTAATGTAAACAATAAAAATACCTTATTATTGTTATCAAAATCAACACCATCAACAATTTTTAATAAAGTAATACCATTTTTTAAAACGCCGTCTTCAGGTCTGGCATGAGACATAGCCATACCATCTCCAAGCACTACATAAGGTCCTGTTTCTTTAATATTTTTTATTATGTAATCTACATATCTTGGTTCTATACACTTATTCTCAAGCAATAATTGAGCCCCTTTTCTTATTGCCTCTTCCCAATTAGAAACGCTTTTCACTATATCTATTTTGTTTCTTATTAATTCTTTAAACATACATATACCCCCAAATAATAAACTGTTATTATTTAATAATAGTATAGTTTTATTTTATTTATTTGTCAAATTATATTGTTTATGTTACATAAAGTTCTAAAATAAATTCTACTTATTATATTATATACAAATGAAAAAATTACGAAAATAAATAGGTTAAATATAACAAATTTTGTAAAAATAGGTTTTATTTATAACACTTACTATATTTTAATTATAGTGTATAATAAAACTAGGAAACAAAAATTAAAAGGATTTTGTGAGTGCGTAAAACTGAAAAGTACTCGCGATTTAGAATGTATATAGCTACAACCTTGATAGCTTTTATAATACCCACTATATTTAGTATATCATTGGTATTATATAATAAACAAAGATACTTAGATAATATTATAACTTATATAAATAAAGTAAGTCCTATAGATATATCAATATCAGATATAAGCATATCATATAGATTAGAATTAGTTTTAGATAATGTTAAACTCTATTCAAAAAACAGACCGGATGCTTTTTTCAATATAGACAGAGCATCTTTAAAATTTAATTTATTAAGAATACTTATAAAGAGAGACCCTATATATTTATTAAGTGATATAAATATAAATAATGCTGAAATATATCCTGCATTACTGGATACATCAATATTTCAAAACGGAGATACAAATAAAAATATATATGAAAAAGTAAAAAGTACTGTTAATACTGTAGTTCCAATACTCATGGATAAAAATATAAACATAGCTAATTTTTCTGCCAAAATAATTGACGGTAATAACAATACAACAGAAGTATCTCTTAATTCACTAAACGGTAATTTTAAATCATACGGATATTTTTTATCATACAATATTAATCTTCCTGATAATACTTTAATACATTTTTCATTTGAAAGCTCAACTAATTTATCAGAATTAAATTCAATAATATACGCCAAAGATGAAAATGGAGATTTATTTAACTATACATTATTTGCTACTAATTATTCCGACAGATTAAGGGCAGGATTACAAAATAATAATAAAAATGATTTTATAAAAGCCAACTATCAATATAATACTCAAAAACTAGATTTTTCTATTACAAATATAAAATTAACTAAAGACACAATATATAAATTTATGAATATAGCTTTGGATACCCCAATAGTACATAGATTTGTAGAATTAGATAATAAAACAATAACAGCTATAAGCAACGGCATATCTACTTTCAGAGATGCTGATATAAATGCTTACGGTCATTACTCTCCAAATGAAGATTCTTATATAGATTTTAATTTAAAAGTGAGAGATAAATTATTTAATGTAGCAGTAAATGCTGAACTTACAAATAATAATATAATACTTTCAAATGCAAATATAACTGCATTAGGAGGAAATATAATAGCAAGCGGAATAGTTTCATTAGATGATCCTATATCAAGTATTGTTTCTGTAAGTGCATCTGATATAAAAGTAGGAACAAATAATTTATATGCTAAAGTTTATTTAAAACCTACTAAAGTTGATGAAGAAGAAATTAAATCCAGATTTACAATTTCAGCATTAAGCTATGCAAATTCATTATCAAATCCATTATCTTTTAATTTTACATACAATAGGCCGGAAAAAAGAATATATGTTAATTTAGTTAAAAATAAATACGGACAGCCATTCGATGCTACTTTTTCATTAGACGAAACAACACCTATATTAGCATCTGCTAAAGGAGTTATACCGCAGGATATATTTGTTGTATTATTAGGTCAAAACATAATAGACAATCTATCATCATTAAATATAGACTACACCATGAGTAATGCAATGTATACTCATGGAAAAGGAAATGTACATACATTAAAAGCATTTTCAAGAAAAATTTATACAGAAGAATATTTATTAAGAATAGGAGTATCAGCATATAAAAATATAATAGATATTGATGATATTTATTACAGACTTTCTGACAGCAGCGGTATAAATGCTAATGCTCAAATAGAATATGATAAAAACTTAAATGTTAAAATCAAAGGAAATATAGATACGCCAGCTGGAAATTATGGATTAAGCGGATTTACAACTACTTCAACTAATGGAAATAAAATAATATATGCCTCAACAGATAAATCAGAAATAATTGCTAATGGTTATATATCTACAAACGGCGTATTAGACTTAAATATAAATACTCCAAAAGAATTAAAAATAAAAGATATAAATATTGATGTTGATGTATCTGTAAATAATTATACTCAGCAGCCAATATATATATACGGAAATGTTAAAGCAAAGAAAAATTTAGCACCTATATTTGCCTTAAATACTCAATTTGAATTATCCAATCAAAGTTTAATGTTTACAAATATAACTTTAGATTACGGGGAAAACAGAGTATCCGGAAACGGTATATTAAGTTCAAGCGACGGAATAAATAAATTTACAGCCTTATTAAAGGATATAGAAAATAATGGAATATTTGCTTTAGATTCTTCTATTAATAAAAATAATTTATATGGAAAAATAACAGTAAGTCAGCTTCCTTTTGATATTAATGGAAAAGTATATGGAGTATTGACAGCAAATGCAACAATAATAGGACTAATGAATGATCCTGTAATTTATCTAGAAAAAATGGATATTAAAGACTTCCAAATTCCTGGCGAAAGATTTGACGTTTCTTTAACAGGATATTATAAATCCAGTGAATTAGAATTAAAGGATGTTCTGCTTACAAAGACAGGAAACAGCGGAAATGTTCTTTCAAAAACTTTCGCTAAAAAACAGGAAGTAAAAATCCCTTATGCATATTTCTCAAAAGATTTGCAAAATATGAAAGTTGAAGTAAATAATTTATTTATTTTAAGTTCATACTCCGGTACTATAGATTATAATATGAGAAGATTAGTTGATGGAAAACAGGAATTTAGAATACAAACAACTCCTATAACAATAAACAAGAGAAAACTTCCTGAGTTCGGTACAACTGTTACTTATGACGGCACAAATATAACATTCACAAATACAAAAAATCATGGTGTTAGCGGTACAATCACTAAAGAAGACAATTTAACTAGAACTGATTTAATTTATGTATATGATAACTATGATATGCTTAATATAGATGGTATTATAAAAAATACGCAAAAAGATCAGGTAGATTTACTTATAACATCTGATATAATAAATGTAGAAGTATTTGAAATATTTAATGTTTTATTTACAGAAATAAACTCATCTCCTACAAATTTCCTTGTAGACGGAAAACCATATACATTATATGCACATGTTCATGGAGACAGCGATAATGTTGCTATTGACGGAAGATTTTTAGGACATGGAAAAAGAGTAAAAATAGCTTATTTTAATGATATATTTGATGATACTATTGTTGATTTTAACTTTGACGGACACATGTTTAATGTTAATAATTTAACATTTACTTCAAAGAAAAAGAAAAATTTAAGCATTACCGGAGAGGCTGAAATATTTAAAAACAGTATCAATTATATGGCTTTCGATTTGCTTTCTTCCGATGAGCAGTTAGGATTATTAGACGGAAATTTAAATTTGGGTATTGCAAAAATAAGAGGTCCTGTACATGTTGATATTACAGTAGGAGGAAATATAGCTTCTCCTAGAATAGGCGGAATATTTACTTTGATGAAAAGCGATGTTCAGCTTGCAATATCACAGCAGAACACTTATAAAGAAAGAGTGTACGGAATGTTAAGTAAAATATACTGGGACTTTACAATAGAGGCATGGAAACAAGTTAGGGTAGCACACAATTTAGTAGGAGATGTTTATCTTGAAGAAGGTTCTCAAATGCGTGTATATAACAGCCTTATGGACGGTATAGAACTCACAGGAACTGTAAATGTTGATAGAGGAAGTATTTATTATTTACAAAACATATATCAATTAGAGAGAGGTTCTGTTACTTTTCCTCCTAATAACAGTTTAGACCCTATTATTGAAGCTACAGCATACACATATAAAAAATATTATCCGACTACAACAGCAAACACATCTTCTCAATCATTTGAAAATGAAATAGCAGGAGAAAGTGTTACTTTATATATGGAAATGGATGCCAGATTATCACAATTAGTGTCTTCAAGCAATGCCAGAATATCACCTGTAAGATTTTACACTATACCTGCATTGGGACAGTATCAGGTTAATCAATTAGCAGGAATACCTCAGGGAACATTTGGAAACAGAGAAGATCAAATGTTTGCTGAAAGTACAACAACAAGAAGCACTATGAACAGCGATCAGCTGCAGCAGCTTACTATGAATTACAGCGATTTATTATTAAGAAGTACTGTTTTAAGACCTGTAGAGAGATGGATAAGACAGTTCTTAGGTATAGACTATATAAACTTAAGCCCTACAGTAGTTAACAATCTGCTATTTGTTACAAATAATAACAATTTAAGTCCTACATCTGTATGGGATAATACAAGTGTTGGTATAGGAAAATATGTATCTAAATATTTATATTTAAAATATGACGTTACATACAGGGTTAATGATACTACAAGACCTACAATTAATAATAAACCGGTAGATCCGTACTATTTTGACCATCAATTCGGCTTTGAAGTATCATTGTTAAAAAATTATAAACTTGCAAATTTTGTTTTTGAGTATAAAATAAATCCTTTCGATATACAAGGAAAAGGACAAGATTTTAATATAGTTACACGGTGGAGATTTTAGTGAATTTTATTAAGAAGAATTGTATTATTTTATTTTCATTTGTTGTTCTTGCTGCTGCTTTTGCAATACTAGTAGCAGCAGAAAGTGATTTTGCAAATTTACAGAATGCTAGAAACATAGCTGTTTATGAAGGTTTGGTTATAAAATCCATAGATGTTATAGGAGAAGCCAGACTTACAAAAGATCAGATAAAAAACAGTTTTCCTATAAAAGTTGGAAGTAAATTTCAAAGAGCAGAAATAAATGAGGCAATAAAAAAACTATTTGATACTCAATTATTTGACAGAGTTGCTATTGATGCAAACAGAGCAGATTACGGCGTATCATTAAATATTATAGTTGCTGAGAGATATATCATAAAGAATATAGAATATATCGGTAATAAGCGTCTAAGCAGAACTGCACTTAATGATGCTATAAAATCAATTATGAAGGCAGGAGATCCATATATACCTCAGAAACTTAATGATGCTGTAACTGCTATAATAACTAACTATCAGGATAAGGGATATTTAAAAGCTTATGTTGAACCTAAAGTTATAGAAAATAAGGAATCTTCTGATGTTACAATAGAAATGAACATAGTGGAAGGAAATGAAGTTAAAGTAGCAAATATAAGATTCCATGGTAATACACATTTCTCTGATAATGAACTTAAAAGACAAATGTCTACTAAAGAAAACGGATTTTTATCTCTTGGTAAATTTAATGAGTTTAAATTTGAAGATGATAAATCTAAGGTTGTTAAATATTATGCTGATAGAGGATATTATAGGGCTAAGGTAGATAATGTACAGTTTACGTATCAATGGCGGGATCCGCAGATAAAAAATGAACAGGATTTAATAATAGATATATATATTACAGAAGGAGATAAATATTACTTCGGTGATATAGGATTTAAAGGAAACTTTATTATATCATCAGACAATATACAAAAAGATATAAAATCAAAAAAAGGTGCTTTGTATAATTATACATATCACATGACAGACTATCAAGGAATACAAAATAAATATTCTGAGAGAGGATATATTTTCAGACAAGTTATACCTGTAATTACGGTGAATGAAGAAAATAAAATAGTTAATATCATGTATGATATTGTAGAAAACGATAAAGCTCATATAGAAAATATCACTATAGCAGGAAATACTAAAACTAAAGATTTTGTTATACAAAGATATGTTGATATCAAACCTGGTGAAGTATTTAATACAGCAAAAATACAAAGAGTACAGGAAAGATTATATAATACTCAGTTCTTTGATAATATTAATGTCGGAGTAAAACCTGGTTCAGCAGAAGGTTTAATGGAATTATCTTTAAATGTAACTGAGGGAAAAACTGCTATGGTATCCGGAGGAGGCGGTTTCTCTACTGGTTCTGGTTTTAAAGTATTTGCTTCTATAAGAGAAAATAACTTCTTAGGAAGAGGTCTTCAATTAGGACTTAGTGGAGAATTCGGAGAGCAGCAAAAACGTATAGCTGTTAATTTTGCAGAGCCTTATTTACTTAATTTGCCTATATATTTTGGTGTTGATTTATCATACTTCAATGAAGGTGTAAACACAGGATACACTATAGGTACTGGAGAATTTGGCATACCTAAATATTCATATTATACAAGACATGGTTTTGAAGGTATAGTAAGACTTGGTTATTACTTTGCCGATTATTACTCTACTTTCATAACATTCGATACAATAGTTCAGCAGTACCAGCAATGGCATGACCAAGGAGCAACTGCCGCAGGTCCTGATTATGTACTTAATGATATTAAAAAATATTTAACACATAGAATAAATAAAAAAGATGGTTCTTTCC
>NZ_CALXRN010000144.1 GCF_944390595.1 uncultured Brachyspira sp.
GTAAGAGAGATACTTCGTTTAAAAGCATTAGGACTTGAAATACCTGATATTAAAAAAATTATATTTGATAATATTCCTGAATGCTTAATATTTTTGAAAAGAGATATTGTAAAGAAAGAGGATTTAACAAATATGATGAACATAATAGAGAATATAAACAAAAAAGAAACAGATTTAATAATAACAGTAATAAAAAATTGCAAAAAATATTTCTGCAATAATTTCAGTATAGATAATTTAAATGATGAATATATAAAAGATATTATAAGTCAGTATAAAGATTCTAATTTAAAAAATGATGAAGATGTAAATATTATAGGTTTTATACTTATTTTGATTAGTGCATGTAATTGCTATGATGAGATTAATAATATTTTTGATAGAGAGAAATTTTCAAATTATATTGATGATATATCAGGCAAGTATTAAAGTTATAATCTTTAATAATTAAATATAAAAAATAATTTTAAGGAGTATAAGTATGAGTGAAAAAAAGAAACATCCAAACAATGAAGCGGATATGGTAAATGCCAATAAAGGCACAGATGGAACAAACATTACCTATGATAAAGCTAATGGTAATACAGGCTGGCAGAAAAACCCATTAAACCCAGCAAATCAGCAAAGTAATAACAATGATAAAAAATAATTTTAAGGAGGAAAATTATGGCTGATAAAATTAAGCACCCTAATAATGAAGCGGATATGCAAAACCCTAATAAAGGAAATAACGGAAACAATATACGATATGACCAGAATCAGGGTAACAGAGGCAAGCAGCTGAATCCTAATCAAAATAAAGATAAATAATTTGATTGTATAACTTTAATACTTGCTTTATTTAGTTGTCGGATTAAATATTGTAACAATATTAAAAATTATATCAATTCCCCTAGGGGCAATATTAACTATTAATTTGTTAAATATTGTCTAATTAATAATAGAGTTTATTATTAAATCATTAATAATTTTCAAGGAGAAAACAAAATGAAAAAACTAATCACTACTATTTTAGCTTTAAGTTTATTATCAGCTTTTAGTATGTCTTGCAACAAGGGTTTTAATTTTTATGATTTGGGAGGAACTTGGGTAGGAAGCGGCGGAAGTTTTTCAGTAGATACATCAGCAAAAACTATAAGTAAAGATAATAAAACATATACAATAAGCGGAAATATTCCAGAAACAAAAGCACAATTTTTAACTTTGATGCTTCTAAATGGTGGTGGGTCAAGTGCTGGTAATATAACATTCACAAGCAAAACAGAAGCTAATGGAACAGGCGATTTTAATGGAGCTTGGACAAAACAGTAACTATTAATTATTATTTTTTAATAATTAAGCAGTTATAAAATTAGTATCATAATGTAATATTCTTCAAAGTCTTTATCTTAGCAGAAATGATATTATAGTTGCAAAGGAGCAGTTACTAGATGAGGCTTTGAAGGATACTAATTATGATTTTGTGATTATATCTATATATGAGATTGGTGGATTATATAAAAACTGTCTTATTATTTTAAGGCAGTTTTTTATGTATTAAATTTTAATATCTCATTTATCAATTTAAAATATTGAATTCAATCTGTTTTATATTATAATAGAATGAAATAATTTATAGATATTAAATTAATTATGAGGTAAAAATGAATAAAGAAGAAGCTAAACAAAAAATTGAACAATTAACAGAAACTATTAATTACCATAACAAACTTTATTATACAGATGATAACCCTGAAATAGAAGACTATGAATATGATAAACTTTTCAGGGAATTAGAAAATCTTGAAAGAGAGTTCCCGGAATTAAAAAAAGATGACAGCCCTACTAATAAAGTTGGTGGCACTATATTAGAAAAGTTCGAGAAATTTGAGCATCCTATTGCTATGTACTCTCTTTCTAATGTTATGAATGAAGAGGAGTTCTTGGAGTTTGATAATAGAATGCAAAAGGAACTTAATGCAAGTAAAATAAAATATACTGTTGAAAATAAATTTGACGGTCTTGCTTTAGAGCTTATTTACGAAAAAGGAAAACTCACAGTTGCAAGCACAAGAGGCGACGGACAGGTTGGCGAGAATGTTACTAATAATGTTAAGATGATGAATAATGTTCCTAAAAGTATAAAAGAGAAAAAGAAACTCATTGTAAGAGGCGAAGCATTAATAACAAAAAAAGATTTTGAGGCATTAAATAAAGAAAGAGAAGAACTTGAAGAGATACCTTTTGCCAATGCTAGAAATGCAGCTTCCGGAGGATTAAGACAATTAGACAGTGCTGAAAGCAAAAAGAGAAGATTAAAATTCTTTGCTTATCAGATTGCCAATTATAAAGATTTTGATTTAACTAATGAATATAAATCAATGGAGTTTTTATCAGAATTAGGATTCACAGTTGAAGGCGTTCATCCAAATATTGATGCTAAAAAAGTATTAGAAACTTATTATGATATACAAGAAAAAAGAAGTAAAATGGATTATGAGATTGACGGACTTGTAATAAAAGTTGATGATGTTAAGCATCAGGAGAAATTAGGATTTTTATCACGTGCCCCAAGATTTGCAGTAGCTTTTAAATTCAAGCCTGAAGAAAAAAAAACTGTATTAAAAAATATTGAGGTTCAAGTAGGACGTACTGGAGCATTGACGCCAGTTGCCAAATTAGAGCCTGTACAAGTTGGAGGTGTTACTGTTTCAAATGTTACGCTTCATAACCCTAATGAGATAAAATCAAAAGATATAAGAATAGGTGATACTGTTGTAGTTATTCGCTCTGGAGATGTTATACCAAAGATTACAAGAGTGGTATTAGAAAAACGTCCTGCAGATAGTAAGAGTTTCGAATTTCCTAAAAAATGTCCTGTTTGCGGAGGAGATACTGCAGTAACTGACGGCGATGTAATTGTAAGATGTATCAATGAAGAATGTCCAAGCAAGATAACTAGATACATAGAATATTTTGTTTCAAAGCCTGCTATGAATATGGAGAGAATAGGAAAAGAGTGGATTGCAGTATTTACAAAAAGCGGACTTGTTAAAACTCCAGCTGATCTTTACAAGATAACAAGAGATGATTTATTCAAGTTTGAAAGAATGGGCGAAAAATTGGCAGGATACATGCTTGAATCTATTGAGAACAGTAAAAACACTACTTTAAAAAGATTTATATATGCATTAGGTATTCGTCAGGTTGGGGAAACTACTGCTGACTTACTTGCTAAATATTTTACATCAATAAAGAATTTCAAAAAAGCTACTATTGAAGACTTACAAAATATTGAAGGCATAGGCGAGATAAGTGCTAAAAGTATTTATGATTATCTTCATAATGAAAAGACATTAAAACTAATAGATGATTTACTTGCTGCAGGAGTTAATCCGGTATTTGAAAAAGTTGTAACAGTGGAATCACCTCTCACTGGTAAGAATGTTGTAATAACAGGTTCAATAGAAGGCTTTACAAGGAATTCTGCAAAAGAAGCTGCAGAGAGATTAGGTGCTACAGTTCAATCCGCTGTATCCAAAAACACAGACATTCTAATTGTTGGTGAGAAAGCAGGAAGCAAACTTAAAAAAGCTCAGGATTTAGGCGTAGAAATAATGGAAGCTGATGAGTTTATAAAGCTTGCTAATGGATAATACTTAAAATAAAAATTATAAATATATAAAGGCTCTGAATATTTTATTTACAGTCTTTATTTTTTGCTTTTTATATAAAAATATATTATTTATTATTGATATTTAATTATATTTGTATATAATATTAAATATAAATAATGTAAGGTATAATATGGAAAAAAATATAATTAATAGTGTAATGTTTGATTTAATAAACAGAGAAGAAGAAAAGAGAGTTTTAACTGAAAATTTAGATAATTTTAGTATTCTAAATTTCAATAATTTATCAGATAAAGATAATTATATTGTTAAAGGAGCTTCAGAATTATTAAAAGCTGCCATATTGTCAAGTGAATCATCTAAATTATTTAAATCAAAATGTCCTTTAAGCGATAGTGAAAAAATGAATAATTATATATATGCTAATGTATTTAAATATCTCATCTTAAAAATGAATGACAAATTGGAGCGTATTATTGAGAAACTTGAAACTTATAAAATATTAACACTGCAGACTAAAGAAGAAAAAATATCAGAATTGAGAAATAAAATATCAAATATGATAGATATAATATATAGATTAGATGTAAAAATAAAAAACAGCAGAATAAATGATGATTTTGAATTAGAAGAATTAAATACATTAAAAGAACAAGCTCAAGATTTAAACAATTATTATATCAAAAAATATGATTTTGAACAAAGTAATAATAAAATACATTTTTATTTTCCTCTTTATTTTCCTCCTATAATATTGATACAACACATAAGAAGAATAAAACTTTTTGAGAATTCATTGAAAGAATTTTATTTAATCAATAATCTATATGAACTTTCATTAGAAACTTTAATTTATATTAATATAGTTTTATGTAATTATTATATAAAGGATTCAAACTTTAAAGAAGCAGACGGTATTATAAATGAAATGTTTGATTCTAATAGTTTATTTAATAATAATGTAAAAAAAGTAAAAGATATTCAGAAAATAATATCAGCTCTTGGTCATTTAGGTATAAGGTGGGAGTTTACATACGGACCAGCATATTTTGACTTTCAAAGAGAAAAGGCTAAAATTGTGTTAAAAGCGGATGCATATTTAAAAAATAATTTCTGCTGTTATATAGAGTTATTAAGAGATATTAAAAATATAATGAGCAAAGAAATATATATTTTAGAAATAAATGATATTAAATATTTGATATACAATAATTTACATAAATGTAATTTGGATTGTAAATTTTGTGCATGTGATAAATGATATTGAAATTTAATTTAAACTAATTAGGAGGTATTTT
>NZ_CALXRN010000145.1 GCF_944390595.1 uncultured Brachyspira sp.
ACTCATTATTTTTCTTTTCTATAGAATTGGTATAAAAGACTTAATTATATTTTCTTAATTTGTATGTTCTTGATTTTAAGGAATAAAAAATGGAACTTAATCATAAAACTTTAATAGATAACAGCAGCATCAGCTTGTTTTATAAATTTGCTGTGCCTAGCATATTAGGTATGATAATGGGAAGCGCTGCAGTATTTGTAGATGGTTTTTTTGTGGCGCATTTCATATCGCCGGAAGCTTTTACTGCAATTAATATAGTTTGGCCTATAACGGCATTATCATTCGGTATATATGTAATGCTTACAATAGGCTCCGTTGCTCTTGCCGGTAAATGCATAGGTGAAAATAATATAAGACGTGCTAATTTAATATTTACTCAAACTTTAATAGTTGTTCTTACAATAGCAAGTTTTCCTCTTATTGTAGTTTATATATTCAGAGAAGCTTTACTTCCTATATTTGGGGCACATGGAGAAGTTTATAATTTATCATTAGATTATATTGAAGGTGTTCTTTTTGCTACATTCTTTTGGGGAATGGCTTATGTACTTAGTCAATTTGTAAGGCTTAACGGAGCACCTAAATTTGCATCTTCTATGTTCATAATATCATCTATAGTGAATATGATATTGGATCCTCTTTTTATTATAGTTTTTCATTTTGGAATAGCGGCTGCTCCTTGGGCTACGGCAATATCGCAGATTATAGCTTTCATAATGGGATTATTATATTTCTTCAAACCTAACTGCAGATTAAGAATCATAAAAGTTTACGGAGGATGGATATATATAATTAAGGCTGCTTTTAATGGATTTTCAGAGTTTTTAAGCAATCTTTCATCCGGGCTTATTCCTTGGCTGTTTAATATAACGGCATACAATATTTCAGGCAATAGAGGAATATTGGCATACTCTGTTGCAAATTATGCTATTATGTTTTTTATAATGCTTGCTTATTCGGTAGGCGAGGCATTAGAGCCTTTAGTCAGTGTTTCTTATGGTGCTAGAAATAAAAACAGAATGAAAGACTTTTTAAAAATATCTGTATCTTTAATTTCTTTTATATCAATACTTGCTTCTGTTGTGCTTTTAATTAATCCTAGTCTTCTTGTTAATACTCTTTTGAAGAATGTTGATAATCAAACTTTTGAAGATGCTATGTTTTTTGTACGTACTTCTATTCCTACATTTATAGGAGTTGGAATCAATGTTATAATGAGTGCCTATTATACATCTGTACAAAAGGCCGGAGCTTCTGCTATTGTTGCTGCTTTAAGAAGTATGATTTTACCTATTTCTTTAGTATTGACTTTGCCGAACTTATTTGGATTTATTGGTTTGGTTTTGGTTCTTCCTATAAGCGAAGTTGTTACTTTAATAGTTTCATTTGCATTATACAAAAACAGAAGTGCTGATATTTTGATTGAAGATTGATTTTAATATATATACCGAAATGATTAATATTATAAATTTATATAAAAGTAAAAATCATTTCGGTATATTGATTATAATTCAGGTAAATACCAATTAATTCCCGTAGCAGATCTGAAGTTAACAGGAATTGAATTATTAGCACTATTTATTCCCATTTCAAAATACCATTCTAAATCTTTTACAGGATGCAGTCTTACTTCGGAATAGGCTCCCCATGTGAGAGTATGAGTAATATTTTCTCTTTTTTTGCCGTTATATATAATTTTATAACCAATGCTGGGTTCAAAATATAAAGTTGCAAATTCAGAACTTGCATACAATGATAATGCCGGTGTTATTCTCACAATATACGGATTTGCTTCATATATTTCATTAGCATTATATGAGTACGATATTCTGCTGTGAGACTGAACATTTACTAAATTTTCTATATTCTCATCAATAACTCCTTTACCCTTTGCATCCAATGATGAAGCATATAATATTTTTATAAAAGGATTAATCCAAACTGTTTCAATAGTAACAGGAATAAAATAAAATCTTAATTCAAAACCGAAAGAAGAAGCCGAATTTACAATTGCTCCGTTTTTATATGAATTTCTGCCATAATTTATATAAAGCCTAACAGCATTAATTGAATCTTTTCCTGTATAATATCTCATTTCTGTTGTTGTGCTTAAACCTAAATAATCAGAATTCTGAATATTTTTAGAACTCGATATTTGAAAAGGAATACATATTCTTAAGCTGTTATCTAATGCATTCAATAAAAGCACAGGAGTATGCACATCCAATTGAGAATCTATATAAGTGTAATTATAACCTATACCAATACTTATCGGCTTTGAAGTATAAGCTAAGCCTGCAGAAATTGTTGCATCTAATGATAATTTTTCATTATTAGCATAATTCATTATATTACCGAATGATCCTGTGTCCGCTTTAAAACCTAAAGTACCTTTGATATTATCATTGCCTAAAGTAAAACCGAATTGATCCATTCTAGCCCTAAGCTGACTGCTGTCTGCTAAAAAATCTATCCAATCATTATTATAGCCGTACATGCCGAATGCCGATGCTGTCATAATGATGGACAGTAAAATAAAAGTAAATAATGTTTTCATTTTTTTCATAGTTCCTTTTTATATTTTCATATTGAAAGAAGCTATTATAACAAATATGAAAATAAAGTAAATACTAATTATAATTACATAGTTATATAATCTTGACATAAAAATAAAAATACATTATACTAATTAGTAAAAAATCGGACTATAATTTATTTGGTTAATGGGGATAAATAAATGAAAATATTTATAACTTCAAAACTTAATATATTATTCTTTATATACAAATCACTTATAAAAGTATTCTAATTTTTCAAAATAATCAATCAATTTAACAAATAAAGTTTTTTAATCTTATACCAATCTATGAGGTGTACTATGCAGCTTAATAATAAAGTTTTAAAAGAAAACTCTAGTAAAAAAATATTTATAAATTATGCTCTTCCAAGTATGTTGGGAATGCTCACAGAAAGTTCAGCAGTATTTATAGACGGTTTATTCGTAGCAAATTTTATATCATCGGAAGGCTTTTCAGCAATAGGCATTGTTTGGCCTATTACAGCTTTATCATTTGCTTTGTACGTCATGCTTACATTAGGCTCAATTGCTATAGCAGGAAAATGTATCGGTGAAAATAATATGAGACGTGCGAGTTTAATATTTACTCAAACTTTAATAACAGTTTTAACTTTAACTACTCCAGTACTTATATTAATTTATATATTCAGAGAAACATTGCTTCCATTATTCGGAGCACATGGAAACATATATAATTTGTCATTAGAATATATTAACGGTGTTATTGTTGCTGTATTTTTCTGGGGAATGGCTTATGTATTCAGTCAATTTATAAGGTTAAATGGTTCTCCTAAATTGGCATCATTAATGTTTATAACTTCATCTTTAACAAAAATAATATTAGATGCTGTATTTATAGCAGTATTAAAATTAGGTATTTCAGGTGCTGCTTGGGCTACAGCTTTTTCGTATATTATTTCATTTATTATAGGGCTATCATATTTCTTTAATCCCAAATGCAGAATAAAAATCATAAAAGTATATGGAGGCTGGAATTATATATTCAAAGCTATATTAAATGGTTTTTCAGAGTTTTTAAGCAATATTTCTTCCGGCATAATACCTTGGCTATTCAATATAACAGCATACAAAATATTAGGAAACAATGGAATACTTATTTACTCTGCTGCAAATTATATAATTACATTTTTTATAATGATAGCAAGCGATATAGGAGAGATTTTATCATCTTTAATCAGTGTTTCTTACGGAGCTAAAAATAAAAACAAGATGAAAGATTTTCTAAAAATGGGAATGATATTTGTTTCATCATTATCAATATCAGCTTCTATAATATTACTTATAAATCCAAGCATATTAGTTAATGCTTTATTAAAAAATATAGATTTAAAAACTGCTGAAGATGCTATGTTTTTTGTAAGGGCATCTATACCGATTTTTATATGCGTTGGTATAAATATAATAATGAGTGCATATTATACTTCTATTCAAAAAGCTGGAGCATCTGCTTTGATTGCTGCTTTAAGAACTTTAATTTTACCTGTTTTGCTGGTATTAACATTACCAAATGTATTAGGATTTTTAGGTCTTGTATTAGTTCTTCCTATAAGCGAGATTATAACATTAATTGTATCAATAGCTTTATACAAAAATAGAAGCATTGATGTTTTAATTAGAGATTAATTATTTTTTAAGTCTATATAAATATATTTTGTATAGACTTAATTTTTTAATTGACTAACCTAACAAAATAATATTGTATTTAATTAGTTTATAGATATAATAAATATCTATAGAGTAATATAAATGTCAGAAATAACTATTAAAATTGATGATAAATTAAAAGATGAAGCTGATAAACTTTTTAATTATCTAGGTTTGGATTTTAATACTGCTATTAATATATTTTTGATAACCTCTATTTGTATAATTAGTATTTGACTTTTTTGTCAATAATAAAAAACTAACTTAATTAAAAATTATATAACAAAACTTGTCAGCATCGTTTAAGATGTTTAAAACGGTTTTTAGTAAACTCTATAATTTCATCTTCTGTCATATTATCTATACCAAGATTTTTTTCTTCTTCAAGCAGCATTTTTTGTTCTTCTCTTTCTTTTTTTAATTTTATATTTTCTATTTCTTTTAATCTTTTTTCTCGTTTTAATAATTCATCTTTAGTGTAATGTCTTTTTATAAGTTTTTCTTTATCTCCGTTTATTAAATACACTTTCAAATAGCTTATAAAATCAAGCCAAAGAGCGGATATGTTGTTTTTGTCTTTTACTCTTATTTCAGCATATTTGATAGAGTCCTTCCAGCAAAAGTGTCTGTTGTTAAATATATTTATTAATTCTTCCTGTTTTTCTTTGGTTTTGAAGCAATGTATTTTTGACAGCCTGTCAGCTTTATTTAATGTGAGTCTGTAAAAAACTTTAGAAAGTTCATTTACAAACAAATCAAATTCAGAGTGAGACTCTTTATTCTTTTTAATATTAAATTTATTATTATCTTTGACTTTTTTGACAATACCCCCTTGATTATTTTGACTATACCCTTTTGTCAATTTTGATGATACCCCGTCTGATATGCTGTTTATAAATATTTTTCTTTTTTCAATGTTAGTGTTTTTTCTTTCATAGTCTATTTTTATGTAACCGTTCTCTTTTAACTCTGATATGCATCTTGATATGGTGCTTTTGCTTACAGAATAAAGTTCAGCAAAGTATGCATTTGAAGCCCAGCAATAACCTTTATCATTAGTCAGCGAAGCTATTTCAGCATACAAAAGTCTTGAAATAGCTTTTAATTTTTTATTGTATTTTACTTCAGCTGGTATTATAGAATAGTATCTTTTTTTATCATTCATTATTATTGCACCTTAAAAAAGTTTATACTATATACAATTTTTATAATATATTATAAGTTTATATTATGCAGAAAATATACTCTTATAATCGCTTATATTTTTTGCTTTATATATAAGGGCTTAAAGTGAAGGCGGAGTAATTTTGATGTTTTTTAATATAAATAAATTTTCAAAAATAATTAAAGATTTTAATAATAAAAAAACTTGACTTACATTAACAAACATAAGCCAAGTTTTTAATTATAAAAATTATAGAGAAGATAAAACTTCCTCTATACCTTTTAATTTATCTTCAAACTCTTTTTTCTTTCTGTTTTCTGTGTCA
>NZ_CALXRN010000146.1 GCF_944390595.1 uncultured Brachyspira sp.
AAAGCTATGATGTATTTATCAATAATAATTTTACTGAAACAACTATCAAAGACAGTGAGATAGTTTTAGAAAATCTTGAATATCTGCAGAAGTTTCTTCTAGGCATATTTCACGACAATTTAAAATACAATGGAGTTAGATAAATGAGTTTTATAGACAAACATAATGCCAATAAAAAAGTAAGCATCTATACAAGCATAATCAGCTTCATTTTAGGCTGGGTAGTTGTATTTTATTTGATAGTAATAAAAGGATTAACTCCAGCTCAGGATTGGGCTGTTGCGTTGCTTATTATAGTATTAGGACTTAGCAGCGTAAGCATGGGAAGCGATTTAAGAGGCTTTTTGAAGATATTAAGAAACAATAATAGTAATGATGATAAAAAAATAATGAAAAGGAGTAAGAATGATTACATCGACAATGTTTTTTAGTTTTTTGAGACGACTGTCCGCTTTCAGCGGAACTAAATTAGGAAAGTCAATAATAGCAGCGGTTATTATTGCTTTAGTATGTTTTGTATGCTTTTCAGTTATAGCATATAAAAATAATACTATAAGGCAAAAGGAAAAAGAGATAGCACAGTATCAGGAGAATATTAAGGGCTTGGAGCTTCAGGCTCAGACGCTTCAAAATGAGATACTGTTTATTAAAGAAAATGAAAAGTTCCAAAATAGTTTTAGTAATTCTGATGCTATGATTAAAAGCATAGACAAAGAAAAGCTGACAAGGACAGAATATGAAACATTTAATAGTATATCTAATAATTTTTATAAGTATTTTAATAGTATTAACTTCATGCAGTACAAAAATAAAATATGTCAAAGTACCGCTTTCTACGCCTCCAGAAATATTTATTATAAAGTCAGCAACAAATCGGCAGGATTTAATGAGAAGATATCAGGAAAGTATTATAAAAATAGGCGAATGGCAATTATGGTATAACATACAAACTGGAACTAATTACTATAAATACAAAGATAAAAAATAAAAGGAGTATATAAAAATATGAATGTTCTTAAAAGAATATGGGACAAAGTAAAAGAGTATAAAGCAAGCATTATAGTATACTTTATAATGCTTACAGTTAGTGCAGGCTGTGATTTTATAATGGGGGATTTTAATCCTCATAAATATATATCTTTAAATATATTATTTATAATTTTTACTGCTTTAAATATTGTACGCATGCAGAATAAAAAATATATTATAGAAAATGGTAAATTATTATTTTCAAAGGAAGATATAATATTTATTCTAATATGCGACAAAATTATATCTATTAGTATAATTATTGATGTAATTTTTATGGAGTTTAATATTTTTAAATATATTATATATGCTGTCTTTTTAATTATTTTAATTATTTTATTATTCAAAAAATACAAAGAAAAAATAAAAGATTCAGAACCAGATATTAATACAAAAATTGTATAATTTTTTAGTATAGGAGTTTTATTATGCTTGAAAAACCTACAGAATATAATGAAGTACCAGCTCAGCAAGGAGAAACAACTGTATATGCTGAAGATATTAATCAAATAATATCAAATGTAGAAAAATTAAAAGGCGGTCAGGCTAATGAAGCTCCAGTTTCTAATATAAAAGATTTACATTCTAGTATAAATGAATTAAAAGAAAGAATTGATGGTTTAGGAAACGGAGAATCTTCACAACTTCCATCATCTGCTGATAAAATATCTTTTAATAATGACAATGCTAATTTAGATTTTTTTTCAGAATATGATTTTCCTAGATTTAAGAATGAGCTTAAAGAAAGATATGAAATAAAATTAATAAGCGATAAAGATATTAATAATGTTTCTCATATAGATGAAGTGCAGGATGTTTATACTCTTATATTAGAAAAGAATACTGATAAATATATATTAAAAGGAAATCTAAAATATATTAATACTGGAAACGGATTTGATTTTAGTTATATAGTTAAGCAAATAGATGATATAAAAGATTTTGGAGCTATACGTAGTGAATTACTTCAGTTTATAAATATAGAAACTAATGCTAAAGAAAATGAGATAATTATTGAAGGAATACAAGATTTAAAATATTCTTTTAATACAGTTTTTGGAATGCCTATTTTTCATATAAAAAAACAAGACGATTCAAGATTTGAAAACAAAGAATATAGTATAAATATTAATATAGAAATACCAATAACAAATATAAAGAATAATCAAGAGTATATACCAGCTATATTAGGAAGTATATATTGTTCATTTCTTAATATTCAAAATGCAGATGGTAAAGCAGTAATAAAAGGAGAACTTATACAAGAAACAATATCAGTATCTTTTGTATTATTTTCACATATTACTTTGGAAAATTATTTTGATATCAAAACTGATCAAAATGACAGCCATTATATAGAAGCTGGAAGTATGATAACTTCTAATAAAAATAAACCTATTAAATACTATATAAAAAAAGAAACTGCTGATATGTCTTCATTATCTCCTATATATGCAAATCTATATTGCACTTTATATGGTTTAGAAATAAAGCATACAGACGGCAGCAATATAGAATATGAGGAAATACTAACATTTAATCTGACAGCTCCTAAAAATGCTGATGTTCAAAAAATAGAAAAAGAGAAGAATATTCAAAATGCAGATGGTAAAGCAGTAATAAAAGGAGAACTTATACAAGAAACAACATCAGCGTCTTTTATATTGTTTTCACATTTTGCTTTAGAAAATTATTTTGATATAAAAACTGATCAAAATGACAGCTATTATATAGAAGCTAATAACATGATAATTTCTAATAAAAATAAGCCTCTTAAATATTATTTAAGAAAAGAATTAACGGATATGTCTTCATTATCAAGTATGTATGCCAATATTTATTGTACTTTTTATTATTTAGAAATAATGCAT
>NZ_CALXRN010000147.1 GCF_944390595.1 uncultured Brachyspira sp.
TCGTTAATGTTTTGTTTTACTAAAAGTTTTAATCAGAATTTAGAATCTTGGAAGTTAGGAGAAAATGTTAGTATGAAATATGCTTTTATTGATTCTCCTATAGAAAATAATCCTCCTTCTTGGTATATAGAAAAATAAATATTAGTGATCTAAAAACAAACTAATAATTTATATAAAAAGTTTTATTAACATTTGATAACTTGAAATAAAAAATATATTATGATAGAATAATTGCCAATTAAATAAGGAATGAGGTCTCCTTAAATTATTTAATTATAGTTTTTAATTGAATAATTAAACCGCTTGATATTTAATTCTTTTAAAATATAAAAGCTGATGACTTCTGCAAATTTTATGATTTTTTAACTTAAATAATTTTAATTTAAGTAATTTATGAATTTGCAGATAATAGTTTTTATATTTTCAATCTTTAATTCATAATAAAAAATCAAATACTAACAAAAAAAGGATTATGAATTATGCTTCTTAGCTTAGCCTTAATATTTTTATGCGGAATGCTTTTAGGTAAAATTTTCTCTCTTCTAAAACTTCCTTCTCTTCTAGGACTTATAATTATAGGTATAATATTAGGACCATATTGTTTGAATTTATTGGATGATTCAATACTTTCAATATCAGCAGATTTAAGAGAATTAGCTCTTATTATAATACTGACAAGAGCCGGACTTAATCTTGATATAGAAGATTTAAAAAAAGTTGGACGACCCGCTGTACTTATGTGTTTTGTACCTGCAAGTTTTGAAATAATAGGAATGATTTTAATAGCTCCTAAACTATTTAATATAAGTTTATTAGAAGCTGCATTAATGGGTTCTGTAGTAGCTGCTGTTTCTCCTGCTGTGCTTGTACCAAAAATGTTAAAATTAATAGATGAAAAATACGGCACCAATAAAAGCATACCTCAATTATTAATGGCAGGTGCTTCTGTTGATGATATATTTGTAATAGTTCTTTTTGCATCTTTTACTTCGCTTGTTAAAGGAGGCAGTATTTCAGCATTAGATTTTGTAAAAATTCCTACATCTATTGTTTTCGGGCTTTTATTAGGAGTAATAATAGGTTTAATATTATCAAAATTTTTTACTAAATATCATATGAGAGACAGTGCTAAAGTTGTTATAATACTAAGCATATCATTTATATTAGTAACTATATAAAATTCAATTTCAAAAGTATTCAGCGGCATAATTGGTTTCTCAGGACTTTTGGCTGTTATGAGCATGGGAGCATATTTGAAAAAACAAAAAGAAGAATTATCAAAAAGACTTTCATTAAAATATTCTAAACTTTGGGTAGCTGCTGAGATTATGCTTTTTGTACTTGTAGGGGCAGCAGTTAATATAAGCTATGCATTAAAAACGGGACTCACAGGAATTATATTAATATTCGGAGTTCTAATATTTAGAATGATTGGAGTTTTAGTATCATTAATAAAAACTAAACTCAATAAAAAAGAACGCATATTCTCTATGATAGCATATTGTCCTAAAGCTACTGTTCAGGCAGCTATAGGTTCTATTCCTTTGGCATTAGGATTTGCATCAGGAGAAATAATATTAACAATAGCTGTACTTGCAATATTAATCACAGCACCGCTTGGAGCTTTCGGAATAGAGTTTTTTTATAAAAGATTATTAACACATGAATAAATACTTATAAAATTTTTAATTATATATAAAAAAGGCTTTGCTATAAAAAATAGCAAAGCCGTAAAATATATGAAGAAAATCACTTGCCCGTAACATTTACAGTATCATAATTAGAAAAATCATCTCTGCTTTCTCTGTCTTTTTTCTCATAATCTTTAAGAGGTATTTTATTTCTTATAGCGGCATAAACTGTAGGCACAATTACAAGAGTAAATGCTGTAGAAACTAAAAGCCCGCCAAGTATAGCAAGAGATAATGGCTGATACATTTCATTTCCGCTTCCTCCTGATAAAGCCATAGGCAAAAGCCCTAGTATAGTAGTAAGTGTTGTCATAAGTACCGGTCTTAAACGTCTAGGACCTGATTCTAATGCAGCCTCATCTCCATTAATATGTTTTTCATGCATAAGCTGATTCATATAATCTATCAATACAATACCATTATTTACTACAATACCAATTAATACTATAAAACCTATTCCGCTGTATACGCTCAATGTTTGTCTTCCTATAAATAATGCTATTAAAGAACCAGCAAAACCGAATGGGATTGCTAATGCTATAACGAAAGGAGCTATAAAAGATTCAAACTGACTTGCCATTATCGCATAAACTAAAACTAATGCCAATATTAATGCCTGAAGAAGCTGTAAAAAAGCCTCATTCATATCTTCAAAATCCCCTGTATAATTAATATTAAAACCAGAAGGAATAAACACTTCTTTTGATATTTTATCCTGAACATCCGCCATTATTTCGCTTAATGCTCTGTTGTACCCTGATGCTTTTATGGTTGTTATTCTTGTACTGTCTTTTCTTTCTATTTCTGTAGGTCCGTAACTTTTCTCTACTGTAGCTATTGATGAAATAGGAACGATTCCGCTTGTAGTAGGTATCATAAGTCTTGATATATCATCTATTTTTAATCTGTCCGGTTCTCCAAGCTGAACATTAACATCTATATCCGTAACATCTGAATTGGCGGGAGTCATCGTTGTTGCTGTAGTTCCTGCAAAACTTGTTTTAATAATATTTGCTATTGTGTTTACATTAATTCCCATTTTAGCAGCTATCTGTCTATTAACATATATTTTTAATTCCGGATTAGAATCATCACGGCTTAATCTAGGCTCTCTTATACCTTCTATATCAGATATAGCAGCTATTATATTATTCGCTATCTCTGTAGACTTATCCAAATCATCACCTACCAATTCTATGTTTATTTCTTCTCCTCCCGTTCCTCCGCTTCTTCCTATAGCAGAAGTTGTTATAGCAGAGATATTAATCTTTGCAGGATATGATACCAATGAATTTCTTGTAAGCTCTATATATTCATCTACAGATTTTTTTCTTCCATCTCTTTTTTCTCTTAACTGCACTCTTATTTCAGCCTTATTTTCCTCAGCACCTGATTTTACCCTAGACTGCATTCTGTCAAAATCTTCTCCTATAACAGATTGTATATCGCCTTCCATTCTAGTAACAAATGCTTGAGTTTGTTCTGATTTAGTACCAACAGGCATTTCTACATCTATTTTAAATTGTCCCTCATCAGAAGTTGGAAATCCCTCTTTTCCTATAATCATTAATCCCAATACTATTATTGCAAATATAACAGACATAGAAGAAATTAATACTTTCTTTTTATTTTTTATAGAATAATTAAGAACAGCTGAGTATAAATTATTAACTTTATCATGGAATTTTTTATTAACAAAATTTTCCATAGGTATTAAAAACTTAGTCTTCTTATTGGTTACAAGTCTAGCACCAAGCATAGGTACTATTGTAAGAGCAACAAATAAAGAACCTATCATGGAAACTGTTACTGTAATACATAAATCTCTAAATAATTGTCCAGTCTGTCCTTCAACAAAAAGGAAAGGTAAGAATACAGCTATTGTAGTAAGAGTAGAAGCTGATATAGCAAGCGCCACAGAAGAAGTACCGTTTATAGCGGATGAATATTTACCATAACCGCTATTTCTATAATAAAATATATTTTCTAATACTACAATTGAGTTATCAACCATCATACCAATACCTAAAACAAGTCCTGATAAAGAAATAATATTTAAAGTAATTCCAATAAAATACATCAATGTAAATGTAATAATTATTGATATAGGTATTGAAACTGCTATTACAGAAACAGTTTTTATATTCCATAAATAAAGCATTAATATAATAACAGCAAATAAACCTCCCTGCCAAGCAGTATCCAAAACTCCTTTTATAGATTCATTAACATTATCAGCATTATTGAATAAAATCTCATATTCAACGCCTTCAGGAAGACTTAAATTTGCTAACTGTTTTTGAACAGCTTTAGACACATTAACAGCATTTCCGCCGGATTCTTTATTAACAGATACTGATATTGCAGGCATTCCATTAATTTTTACTATTTCAGAATCATCACTGTATCCCTGATAAACTCTTCCAACATCTTTTAATTTTATAGGAGTATCATTTGTTTTTAATGTTACAACAGTATTTTCAATATCATCTACAGTTGTAAACTCACCCATAGTTCTTAAAGTGTATTTATAAACGCCTTCATAAGTTTCACCTCCGGATAAATTCTGATTCTCAGATGAAAGCAAAGAAACTATAGTATTAATATCTATTCCATAAGCATGAAGTCTATTTAAAACTAAATCAACTTTCATTTCTGTTTTAAGACCGCCTCTTATTTCAGCCCTAGCAACCCCGGATGCTTGTTCTATTTTATTCAATATTTGATTATCTATCAAAGTATACAATGCTCCTAAATTATCCGTACCGAAAAATGCTATCTCCATAATAGGCATCATATCAGTAGAAAATTTTAATACTGTAGGACTTTCAGCATCGTCCGGAAGTGAATTCTTAGCAGAGTCTATTGCTTCTCTAATATCGGCAGTGGCAACGGCTAAGTCAGTGCCCCAATTAAATTCTATAAAAACACTAGATTCACCTTCCTTAGAAGTTGATGTAATAGTATTAATATCGCTTACTGTAGCAACAGCATTTTCTATTACTCTAGTTACAGATTTTTCTACTTCTTCAGGCCCTGCATTTTCATACTCTGTACTTACTGTTATATAAGGCAATTCCATATCAGGCATAAAATCTACAGCCAATTTACTTAAACTTACAAATCCTAATATTAATACAGCTATCATGCACATAAAAACCGCGACTGGTCTTTTTACTACTAATTCTATAAAATTTCTCATTCCTCCACCCCCAACTTTATATAGCATACAACATACTTAAAAATCCAATTATTTAGACGAATAACTTGAAAAAAAGTTTTAAACTATTAAAAATCAATCTGAAATATTTTTCAATATGTTAACAATCATACATATAGATAAAATTACAGTCAAAATAATAACAATTATATTCAATATATTGGATATATCCGTATTAAAAAGACTTATATGTTTTATAATAACGAGTATAATTCCAACTATGCCCCCGAACATACCGTATAATTTTAACCTATTTAAATACTCTTTAGCAAAAGAATTAAATACATCATGTATGTTTTTCGGATTCATATTATCTATTTCTTCTTTTGTAATAGCAGAAAAATCTATTGAATCAATAATCAAATTAATATCGTCTTTGGCTGAATCTATAATCAAATTCAAAAAATAATATTTTGTTTTATCATCTATAATATCAGGAAGATCATTTCTTAGTTTAGATAATACCTTCTTTAATTCTATAAATGTTAATTTATTTATTAATGCATCTGATTCCAGCTTATTAAGTACATTAATAAGTGATTTCATTAAATTATCTTTATCTATTAAATTATCATCTTTTGCAGCATAAAGCAGAAAATTATCCAAATGCTCTTTAGAATATTTAAAAACATCTTCAAATATATCATCAAAATATTTTTCTACATTTATAATTTCTTTTATATTTCTAGGATATAAAATATTTCCTAAATAATTTTTAATCTCTATAGAAATATTCCTGCTGTAATTATAAATATTAATAAATAAATCTCTTATAAATTTATGCAAATCATCATCAGTATTATATAAAAATGAATCTATATACTTCTCCGTTATCTTATAATCTATATTATTTACAGCCAATATAAATACTTTATCTGCAACTTTATATATTAAATTTTGATTATTATCTATAACATCATCTAAATATTTCCTTAAACTGCTGTATTCATATAATCTTTCATTTCCAAATATATATGAAATATTTTTAGATAAAATATTATCATCTAAAAAATTAAAAATAATATCCATAAAATCATTTCTTATATCATTAATAAAAATAGGAAGTTTATTATTTATCAAATTAAGTATTATTTTATCAGTTAAATCTATAACAAAATCATTTTTCAAAGGAACATTTTCTATAACCATATCCCTAATTTCATATCTATTATTATTCAAAGACTCATTCAATTTTCTATTCATCATAGAAAAAATAAATTCATTATTTGATCTTATAAGATTAACTATTTCTCCGTCAAACATTTCCTTTATTTGTTTGCTGCTCTTTTTGGATATTTCATTATCAAGCAAATCTATTATTATACTAAATATTCTATCTCTTACAGATTGAGAATTTACAGCTTTTATAACATTAGGCACTATTACATCTTTAAATCTATTTAAATCCTTAAAATTATTTCTTGCTATATTTTGAATAAATGTCTTTAAAGGAATAAAATTAATATTTTTTAAAATTGATTCCAACAATATAATAAAAATATTATCTATATTGTCATTTATATAAGATATTATAGATTTTCTGTTATTTTTATTATTTTTTATAATATCCAAATAATTATTCTTTATTAAACTATTAACAAAATTATATTTTATAGAATTAATATTTCCTGATACAATATTATTTATACTTGAAAATATATTTAATTTATCTATTTTATCATCTTCAAGCATATAATTAAAAAAAGTTTTATAGTTATCCCTTATTAAATTATTTTCTATATCTTCTTTATTACCAATAATTTCAAATATACCCTCTTTTTCCATTAATCTGTCATTAACGAAATTAGACATAGAAACAGCAAATCTATTTTTTTCACATGCCACAGCACCCCAAAATACTTTTTTCTTTATTCCAAATAATGGTTCATAGGGCTGAAATATAGAATAAATTGCAAGCACATTCGTTATTAAACCTATCAATATATATACTAAAGGTTCTATTATATAATTTAATATTCCTAATGAACTATTAAATGAATTAGCAGGTAAAAAATATGCGGTTGCCAAGCCAAATAAAGCCCCTAATAAAGCACCCAATATATTTATAGGCTCTAATTCTTTACCCATAAAATCATTAGCCATAGCTGCTATCTCATCTTTATTAAGCTTGCCCATGTTGTTTTTGATAGTCTTTATTACAAGGGAATCTATTATATTAGAAATAAAGTTTTTTTCTTTTTCTATAAAACTTACAACTGAATTATAAGAATTATTATATAAAAAATCATCTATATTGCTTTCTTTTTTTATAATCAATTCGTTTATATGTAAATTAGAATATTTATCTATCAATTCTTCAAGTAAATTAAATAATGATTCTATTATAGAATCAAAATCATTGATAAAATCATACAAAGTATTATTCTTATAATCACAATAAATGCCGTATAAATATTTTTTTATGATTGATTTATTTTGATTAATTATATTTATGATATTATCAATTTTTATTTCTTTTATATTAATAGAATCAATTTTTCTAAATAATAAAGTTCTAGCCTTATCCACAGATTCATATAAATTTGATACTATATAATCAATAATCTCTTTTTCTAAAAAACTATATAGATTATCTATCATATTAGAATCAACAAGAACATTTATTTTTAAATTGAAAAATTTTTCTATCCAAGAATCAGGTATTTCTTTTATATTAAATATTATAATATCTTTGGCTATGTCTTTTATATTATCTATATTATTTACATTTTTTAATATATCCGATATTTTTGTTTTATTCAAATAATTCATTATATCATTTGTAACGGCTTCTATTACCTCATCAACATTATCCTTATATTTTTCTATATATTCAATAACTTTCTGTACAATTTTATATTTAGATGATATATCATTTAAAAATACATTTCTAATAATTTTAACTACAAACTGAACAAAAACTCCATCTATATTTTCTATCTCTTCATCAACAGCACTCTCTATGATAGAATCTAATCTTGATTTATTTTCATTTATTATAGGTATAATAATATCTATAAATTTAGGTAAAATATCTGCAAGAAGCATCTGAAGTCTGTTTGCTATATTATGATTTAATAATTCATATACAGTTTTATCAGTATTTTTTAATTTTATATAAAGCTCTTCTATAATTTCATCCAGAATATTTTGAAATTCATTATTTTCTGATAATTTATTAATAATAATTTTTATTTCTTCTGTTTCATATACAGAAAATAAATCTTTTATTTTGCTATTAGATAATGATAATAAAAAACTGCAAAAACATTTTTTTATGTCTGAATATTTTATTATATATTTTATTAATGATATTGTTTCTCTTTCTATTTTATTTTTATTATCATTATTTTTATAAGCAAATATTATATTATCTAAAATTTCTTTTAATATTGTTTTGTATTTATCATCATTTTCATTATACGCTTTATATATTATCTCATTAATTGTTTTATTATCAGAAATATATACTATAAAACTATCAGCTAAATTATTAATAATATTATTAGCCTGATTATCATCTATTATTTCTGACAGTTTTATATTTTGAGATAATTTTTCTAATATAAATGATATACTTTCATTTGTATTTGTTTTGCTCCAATTAATAATATTTGTCTTAGTTTCATTGAAGCCTATTACATTTTTTATCTTTATAGAAGTTTTTAATATTAATTTATCCTTTAATTTTTTAAAAAACTCTATTATATTATTTTTAAATTTATCTTTTTTTATTTCAGCATATATTGAATTATAGTTTATAATTTTTTTAGAAACCATTTTACTGATTTCATCTATAAAACTATCTTTTTTCCTTGCTATTATTCCATTATTAGAGAATAACTTTTTTAATGCAACAGTATTAGTATAATAACCAGATACGGCACCAAGAAAAGCACCAAATATTAACTGAAGCAATAAATCCATTTTCCCCTAATAATTAATTATTTCTCAAATGATTCCAATTCTTCGCAAAGTTTTAAAAAATCTTCATAAACAGTTATAGACTGCAGAAATCTTAAATCAAGCATGTATCCGGAATCAATATGTTTGAAAAATTCAGCATCCCAAAGCTCAGTTTGAATAAAACCTTTTTTGTAATCATATTTATAAGGCTCAAACTTAAACGGATAAGCTCTGAAATATTTAACTTTAGCAAAACATAACTTATATATTCTAAATAATATGCCTATAGTATCATTTCTATTAAAAAATTTATCTGTAAATACCAAAGTTTTATGAGAATTCTCCTTCTCCTGATACCAAGCATTATTCTCCTTTTTAAGATCATATTTTTTTATTATATTCTCCTTATCTGATGAATAAAGCGAAGTGAAATCATAATCATATCTCACTTCTTCATTACTATACTCTATATTATCGCATGCTATATAAAAAAAGCTGTTGGTATCATCCGGCTTCATCTTTATCATTATAGAATATTTATCATTTATTATATTTTTATAACTGCTATTAATATACTTTATATCATCATCATTACATACATAAAATACATCATACTCATTAGGACATGCATTAAAGTATTTAGAACATTGAACAAAGCTAGCATTTTTTAAAATAATCTCTATACTATGATAACAGCTTAAATCATTGCTGCCTATAATATGCAGATCTTTTTCATAGTTAGAAATCATAAAATCAATCCACATATTGTCCTTTATAGAATCATTTATACCTTTTATTTTGTTTGTTATGTCCATAAAATTAATATTTTCTATATAAGATTTAAACTCAGCCTCCATATATTTAAAATTTATAAAAGCAACCTTATCATCATGCTCCAAAATCTCTATATAAATAGCATCATTTTCTATGAAATAAAAAAGATATTTCCTATTATCATTAAATAATAAATATCCGTTTTCTGTTTCTTTTATTTCAGCATTCAGATTAGATTTTATGTATTTCATTAAAGAAAACATTGCTCTCTTATCATCAGCGGCATTGTTATAAAGTACTTTTATTATTTTGTTTTTCTCATCCAAATATGATATTTTATACATTTCTTACATCCGATTTTTTTATTTGTAATTATATTATTATAGTATAAAAATACTATTTTTTAAAGTAATAATTTATTTAAGGAACTTTTTTATTTTTCATTCGTCTAAAAAGTCAAATAATATGTTCTAAGGAGGTGTTAATAATTTATGAAAAAAATTGTTATTATTTTATTATTAGCTATATTTAATATGTATAATTTATACGCAGATGATAATTATAAAATAAATGATAATTCATTAAAAGTTTTAAAAGATGCTGGAATAACAATAACCAAAGAACAGAAAGAAAATATTTTTATAATAGTACAAAAATACTCTTCAGATGCTAGAAAGATTCTCTCTGAAATAAGAAAAATAGACTCAAAACTTAATAATGAATATAAAAAAGTTGACGTTAATTTAGAAACAGTAAAAGAATTAATGTTTGAAAAGAAGCAAAAAGAGGCTGATTTTGATTATCTAATCATATCATGCGATTTGGATATATTAGAATTATTTTCAGATGTTGATATAAAAAAGATTAAATATTATATTTTATTTAAAAAATAGGGGAACTTTTTTCGGTTATTGCCGTCTAATATATAGAAAGACAATAAGATGATGTGAGACATGGATGTATTGAAGGAGAAATCGTATATATGAATAAATTGTTTTATAGTATATTTTTAATATTAGTGCTGTCTTTATCTCTTTTGGGTCAGCCAGGTCATAAAGGTCCTGGTCATCATGGTCCAAGACATAGAGGCGGTCCTCAATTTGAGAAAAGATTAGGACATGATCCTTTACAATTTTTTAGAAGAATAGGCATAGTACTTACAGATGAACAAGCTGACAGAATGTACGATATAGCTATTAATTTTATAACACAAGAAGAACCTATTAGATTAGAAATAGATAGAATAGAAAATAGTATAAGAATGGAACTTGTGAAAGAAAATGCTGATAGAAATGTATTAAAAGAATTAATAAGCAGAAAAAAAGAACAGGAAGCTTTGAGAGATTATTTGAGAATAGTCAGAGATTTGGATATAATAAATGTATTAACTCCGGAACAAAAAGCCCAATTTAATAGCAGGATGAGATAATTATAAATATGAGCGGTGTAAATATTATGGCTTATGAAGATAATATAGATGCATTCAAAATAGGCAATGAAGAAGCTTACAAAGAACTTATGGAAATGTATAAAAAACCATTATTTAATTTGGTTTATTCTATCATTTCTAATAAGGATGAGGCTGAAGAGATAGTACAGGATGTTTTTGTAAGTTTCTATATAAAAAGAGAGAGTTTTGAAGGAAGATCTAAGATATATACTTGGCTGTACAGAGTATCTTTCAATAGAGCTGTTGACCACATAAGAAAAAAAGAAAGAGAAAAGAAATACAGACTAAAAGAATATAGAAGTTCTGAAGTTCAAGACTCTAATGATGATAATAGTATAAATAAAATTATACTTGCAGAAGCACTTGAAAAATTGGAGGATGATTTTCGTATACCGCTTGTTATGGCTGAATATGAAAATTATTCCTATAATGAAATCTCTGATAAATTAGATTTACCGGTTAATACCGTTAGAACTAGAATATTCAGAGCTAGAAAAAAACTTTTATCTATTATGAAAAAAATGGGGGTAAGCTTATGAAAAATAATCATGAATATTATGAAATGCTTATAAGCAGATATATGGACAATGATTTGGAAAGCGATGAAATTTTTGAAATGGAAAAACATTTATCTGCCTGCAAATCATGCCAAAAATTTAGAGATGAACTCAATTCTATGTCATCAATACTATCAGGAAAAAAACCTATTGTAGTACATAAAAAGAGTATTTTTGATAGAAGTAAATTACCAGCATATATAGGTTCCATAGCAGCAGCATTGTTATTGTTTGTAGGAATATCTATTATTTATAATAATCCGAATTCAAATATAAATAATGATGATACAAAATTAATTGTTTCGGACTTGAATAATTCTGTAATCAATACAAGTATAGATAATACTTTTAATGATGATGATTATACTCCATTATCAAGCTACTTCAGCTACAGTGAACAAAATGAAAGCGAAGATGCCGCAGCAAGCGAAATATCTATAATGTCTGCATATATATACTATATGGGAAAATAAATATTTAGCTAGTTTTTAGATAGTTTTATTACAGTTTGAGGAAGTATTTTATGTTCTTCTACTAATACTCTTTTTTGCAGTGTTTCAGCAGTATCATCCTCTTTTACTTCTACCCTAGCCTGCATTATAATATCTCCGCCGTCTATAGTATCAGTAACATAATGTACTGTACATCCGGACTCTTTCTCTTTATTTTTAATAACAGCCTCATGCACATGAATACCATACATTCCTTTTCCGCCATACTTTGGAAGCAATGAAGGATGAATATTTATTATCTTTCCTTCCCATTTTGATATAAAAGAACTATCAACTATAGATAAAAAACCAGCTAATACTATTAAATCTATATTTATTAATTGTTCATCTATTTTTTTGAATAATTCAGTTTTATAAAGTTTTCTATCTAATAAAACAGCCTTTATATCAGCATTTTCAGCAATATTCAATCCACCGCATTCTCTGTCAGCTATTACAATATCTATTTTATAAAAATTACTATCCTGAGATTCTATTAAAGATTTTAAATTGCTTCCGCCTCCGGAAATTAAAACAGCTACTCTAAGCATATTCCGCTCTTATCCTCGTCATCATTTTTTGCTATATATCCGATTTCGCAAGCATATTCATTCATATCCTGCAAATCATTAATAATATTATCTTTATCTTCTTTAGAAGCTATTATAACAAAACCAATACCCATATTAAAAGTATTATACATCTCTTCTTCTTTTATATTTCCAAGATACTGTATATAATTAAATATACTAGGAGTTTTGAAACTATCTTTTTTAATTACAGCCTTATATCCTTTAGCAACAGCACGAGGTACATTTTCTATTAATCCGCCTCCTGTAATATGTGCCATTCCTTTTATATTATATTTTTCTAATAAAGGCAAAACTTTTTTTACATATATTTTAGTAGGAGTTAAAAGAGTTTCACCTATTTTTTCACCTTCAAATACAGCATTATAGTCACGTACTAACTTTCTTATAAGTGAAAATCCATTACTATGAAAACCGGAAGAAGAAATACCTATAATAACATCATTTTCAGAAACTTTTGAACCATCAATTATTTTATCTTTTTCTACAACACCTACACAAAATCCTGCTATATCATAATCTCCCTCTTTATAAAAACCAGGCATCTCAGCAGTTTCTCCGCCGATTAAAGCAGCTCCTGCCTCATAACATCCGTCTGCTATTCCTTTTACTATTAATGCGGCAACTTCTCCACTCAATTTTCCGCAAGCAAGATAATCCAAAAAGAAAATAGGTTTAGCTCCATGACAAAGTACATCATTAACACACATAGCAACAGCATCTATTCCAACAGTATCATACTTCTTCATAGAAAATGCTATCTCTAATTTAGTTCCTACACCATCGGTTCCGGAAACAAGTACCGGATTGTTATATTTTCCAAGTTCATACATAGCACCAAAACTTCCTATATTGTTAAGCACATTAGTATGCATAGTCTTGGCAACAACTTCTTTCATAAGAGAAACGGCTTTATAACCCTCTTCTCTGCTTACTCCGCTGTCCTCATAAGAAATACTCATAAATAATCCCTCAATTTTGAATTAGTAAATAGTATACCAATATTTTTTATATTTACAATATGATTTTTAATTAAAAAAGCAATGAGCTTAAATTATAAGCTCATTGCTGTATATACTAAAAAATATACAAATTATAATTCCTGTACTATCTCTTCAATTTTGAATATTTCAAGTACATCACCCTTTTTAATATCATTGAAATTTTCTATAGAAGCACCGCACTCATAACCTGTTGCCACTTCTTTAACATCATCTTTAATACGCCTTAAACTGGATATCTTACTTGTATATACAAGAACATTATCTCTCATCACTCTTACGCCGGCATTTCTCTCTATTTTACCGGAAGTTACATAACATCCTGCAATAGTACCAACTTTAGGAACATGGAATACATCCCTAACTTCAACAGTTCCAATATCAACCTCTTTTTTAAGTCTTTCAAGAGAACCTTTCATAGCATTTTGTATAGATTCTATTGCTTCATAAATAATATCATATCTTTCTATAGGTATTCCAATTTTTTCAGCAAGTTCTCTAGCCTTAGCAGAAGGACGAACCCTATATGCTATAATAATGGCATTAGATGCATGTGCTAAGTTTACATCGCTTTCTGTAACAGCACCTGATGCACTATATATTGAAACGAAACGTATTTTATCACTTTGTATTTTATTTAAAGCATCTCTCAAAGCCTCAGCACTGCCCTGAACATCAGCTTTAATTATTACTTTAAACTCTTTCATAGATTCAGAAGCTATTTTCTCATAAAGGTTTTCTAAAGTAACCTTAACATTAGCCTTCAAAGCTTCCTGCTGTTTTAATTGAACTCTCTTATCAGCTATGGCCTTAGCTTCTTTTTCATCTGACATAACATTGAATGATTCACCAGCCTCAGGAGTCTTTTCAAAACCCAAAACCTCAACAGGAGTAGAAGGCAAGGCTTTTGTTACTCTCTGCCATAAATCATTAACCATAGCACGTACTTTACCAACAGAAAGTCCGCATACAAAATAATCGCCTATTTTTAAAGTACCATTTTGAACTAAAACAGTACCTACAGGACCTCTTCCAGGATCAAGAGAAGCCTCCAATACTATACCAATAGCTTCTCTATTTGGATTAGCTTTTAATTCAAGCATTTCTGCCTGCAAAATAATAGCTTCCAATAAATCATTAATGCCCTGCTTAGTTAAAGCACTTACTCCTATATACTGAGTATCTCCTCCCCACTCTTCCGGAGTAAGACCATACTCAGATAAAGCAGCTTTTACCTTATCCATAGTAGCATTAGGCAAATCCATTTTATTAACAGCAACTATTATAGGAACATTTGCTTCTTTCGCATGATTGAGTGCTTCAACTGTCTGAGGCATAACACCGTCATCAGAAGCAACAACAAGAATTACTATATCTGTACTTTTAGCTCCTCTTGCTCTCATCATAGTAAAAGCAGCGTGCCCTGGAGTATCAATAAATGCTATTTCACCGCTAGGTATTTTTACTTTATAAGCACCGATATTCTGAGTAATACCGCCGCTTTCTTTTGACGTAATATTACTATGTCTTATAGCATCAAGAAGAGAAGTTTTACCATGGTCAACATGCCCCATAATTGTAACTACAGGCGGACGAGGTTTCAAATCTTCTTCTCTATCTTCTTTTATTTCAATTGTAGCTTCTTCCTGCAAAGATACTACATTAACTTTACATCCGAAATCATCTGCAATGATTGTAGCGGTATCAGAATCAATTATATCATTTACTCTAGCCATGGTACCCATACCCATAAGTTTTGATATAATATCTGATGCTCTTAAATTCATCTTTTTAGCTAAATCGCCTACTGTGATAGTTTCCATTATGCTGATTTCTTTTTCAACACTTGCAAGTCTTTGTTCCTGCTGACGTTTTTTAGCCTGCATTTTATTAAAGATTTTATTTTCTTGTCTCTGTGCTGCTTCAGCTTTGGCATCTTTCTGAGAAGACTTTTTATCGTATTCTTTTTCTTTCTTCTCATAATCTCTTTTCTTATTGTCTTTTTTATTGTCCTTCTTAAAAGAAGATACATCTTCTACTGGAGAAGATATAGGCAATTTATTTTCACGATTTTCTTTATGCTCTTTATTATTATTGTTATTGTTGTTATTATGAGAATAATTTTTATTTTTATTTTCTTTATTATTATCTCTATTAAAATTCTTTGTATTTTCAGAATTGTTATCTTGCTTTTGAGACTCTGTATTTTCTGATTTATTATGTATTATTATTTTCTTTTTAACTATAACTTTCTTAACTTTCTTAACAGCTGCAGCAGACTGACTGTCATCATTGTTATTATTATTGTTATTAGATTTTTTTATAATAACTTTGGGTTTGTCAGCCTGTGAGCCTTCTTGATTTACATTTTTTTCATTATTCTCATTTTTTTGAGACATTATTTTCCTTTCCCGTTAATATTAAATTTTAATTATTTGTTCTTGGCAATAAATTATTGTCTGCACCCTGCTGAGGTAAAGCTGCATTAGTATCTCCAACTTGAGGAGGTAATATATTTGCTTCTCCTAAAACAGCTGTATTTCTTTCTATTACTGCTTTATCTTTTAAATCCTGTATATCTCTGTTTACTAATTGTTCAGCATAAGCATTTTTATATAACTGAGCAATATAAGGAGCTGTCTCTGTATTATATTCTGTTATTCCGTACATTTGTGCTAATTGAGGCTTAGCCTGTTCAAAAAATGCCTGTGCTTGTTCTGCTGTAGGTTCAGGTATAGTTTTAGCAGCATCTGTCATAAGTTTCTGAAGATAGTATTGTGCTTTATAATTTCTTATAGCAACATCCATTACTGATTTAGCCTCATCACTGTCAAAAAATTTCTCTTCATTAGCTTTATTTAAAAGCAAAGCATCTCTTATAATTATTTCTGAATAATATTGTTTAAATTGATCATTACTAAGATATAAAGCCATTTGTTCTTCTGTAGCAAATTGAGATAGTAAAGAAGCTTTCAAATCTTTATTAAAATTAGTTTGATTAATTGTAAGATCATCTATTTTTAGAACCCACTCACCTTCTCCGCCTTTTAAATAGGCTAAAGAATCAGATGATGAACTGCTTGCACTTTGTGTTTTCGAACATGCTATTACAGGCAGTAAAGTTAATATAACAAATAATAGTTTCTTCAAATTTTTTAAAGTCATAAAATTATACTCCTTATAAATAAAGAACAGTTTAATAGTTGTATAGTTTATCATATATAAATATTTCTGCAAGTAAAAATAAGTAAAATTTTATTTGAATATTATTTTTTACCGGAATACATATTAATTACTAAATTAGGCAGCTCTTTTTCTATAATACCATACCATATAGATTTTCTTCTTTTTAATGTTTTACTACTCATAGCGAAATTCATAAGTTTATTATATGTTTCATTAGCCTTTTGAACATTTTGGAATATAGGAATATGATTTGCAGGAAATATTTCTGATATATTAGATTCTATATCCTTCTTAATAACAATATCATATACTGGAAGAATTTTCTCATAACCAGCACAAATACTTTCAGCATATTCCAAAACCATCTTATCAAAATCCGGTATAGTTTTTAATAATTTTATTATTAAAGCAAAAGTATCTATTGCCTCTTTATAATTCTCTTTAACTACATAAGCTCCATTTGCTTTATCGCATAAATCACATATTGTAGAGTTAGTATATCCTGATATGTAATCATTAACTTTTTCATCTATTTGGAAAGGAGGCATTGATCTTGAAACTTTAGATATTAATTCTAAAACAGCAGTAAACATTCTCTGCTTCCATAAATTTCCTTTAACACTTTTTACAAGCTCTTCCATTTCATTAAAGAAAGACTCTTTATATTTCTCATTAGGGTTAAATATGGCTTCTACTATAGGTATTTCTGTACCTTTAAATGATATCATTCCATTATCATAAAAAGATATAATATTCTTTTCAAATATTTCACTTTTTACTCTGCTGTTCTCTTTAAGAAAGTTAAACTGCAAATTTTTGGTTACTATTACTTTATTTTCCTTTGGTGCTAAAGTATTCGCTCTAGCCTGCATCCTAGCTGCATTATTAATTAAAAATCCTGATAAATCTCCGTCTTCTGTAATTATTAAAGAACTATTTGTATTGCCGCCGGATATTCCTGCACTGATTTTAAACTCAGGCAAACCTGCTGTATCAACGCTAGGATAATCATTTAATAATCTTTTTTTACTCAATACACCTATAATTGCAATGGTAGCACTTAAAGCATCCGTTGCTGTAGGACATACCATTATTATTTCATCACCCTGTTTTCTATGAGATATTACATTATAAAATCTTGTAACTTCGCTTACTTTGTTTTGCATCAAATCATCTAAAGCATGCAGTTTTGATAAATTATTTTTATTCTCTTCGCAAAATTTTGTATAACCATGTATATCGAGCATTGCTATATAAACATCTGCTATTGATAAACTGAGTTTTAAATCTCCGGCAAAATTATATTTGGGATTTTCCACAACAAACTGCATCCATAATTTAGGATACATTTCTTTATCCAAATTATTAAAAAAACCCCAATTAATTTTACGAATCAGAGCAAATAAACTCTTTAGTATTGTTTTGTGATCATGAATCTTTTCAAAATTAACATTCTTAGCATAAGTAAAAAGACCTGAAAAAGTTTTTATTTCACCAGATACTATTTTATCACTTAAATGAGCATATAATTCGTATTTAGAAGTAGATTGATTGTATTCCTCTATTTTATTCACTTTTATTCTTGCCAAACCTTTTATTAAATTACCCTTAATTATTACTTTAACTTATAAATAAAAAAAATCAATACTTTAATAAATAAAATATAAAACTATAATATCTTGAAAAAAAATTAAACTATACTAAAATAAATAAAAAATAATATAAATCAAATAGTTATGGAAAAAATAAATAGTAATTTTAATATATCAATAGCTTTATACAGACCGGAAATACCAGCTAATACAGGAAATATTGGAAGATTATGTGTAGGACTTAATATATCGCTGCATATAGTATCAAAACCATCATTCATAATAAGTTCTAAAGAAGTAAAACGTGCTGGTTTAGATTATTGGGAGCATTTAAATATAATAAAACATGAAAACGAAAATACATTTTCACAATACTGCATCGATAATAACAAAAGAATAATACCTGTTACAAAATTTGGCAAAAATAGATATGATGAATTTAATTACTCTAATAATGATATACTTTTATTTGGAAGAGAAAGTACAGGCTTAAGGGAATCTTTATGGGAAAATGATTTAGAAAATTCTGTATACATACCTATGAGTGATAATGTACGCTCAATCAATTTATCTAATACAGCAGCTATTATAGCTTATGAAGCATACAGACATATTTGTCTTTCTATTTTTTAATTATTAAAATTTAGTACATATAAAAAGCCCATCAGCATATTTATACTGACCCGACCCTGCCACAAGCTCTAAAGACTTTAATAACGATAAAAAGCCCATCAGCATATTTATACTGACGGGCTTTATATCTACATTTGTAATAAGTCGCTTTTTAAGAAAAATTATCCAATAATTCTCATTATAGATTGGTTTTTCATATTAGCGTTAGCTAACATAGCAGCACCTGTTTGTTGTAAGATTTGCTCACGAGTATAAGCAACCATAGCAGAAGCCATATCAGCATCACGTATAACGCTTT